>JAHBWW010000008.1 GCA_019636795.1 Phycisphaeraceae bacterium | reverse complement strand
AACAAGGTGGCGACGTACGACGTCAAGGGGCGCGGCAAGGGCGACTCGACCACGGCTGTGGCGGAGGCTGTGGCGAAGGCGCTGTAGTCTGAGCACATTTCTTTGAGCATCTTTATTGGATCGGTTGCGTGCTCGAGCGTGCAGCGACGCGGCGCGCGTAGGTGGCGACGATGCCGAGGCTGGCCATGAGTTGGGCCAGACTGACCAGGGCGGCAACGATGAACAGGGCCATGAGGATCATGGCTCCGCACATGACGGGAACAGCGGTGATCATGAGGCCTCCGGGCGCGGCGATCGAGACGATTCCGATCGAAACCATGAGCACCGCGGCGGTGATGATGAGCCCCCACGCGACGACGCGGGCATTGGTGGCGCGTTTGTGCTGACCCATGCGGATGAAGAGGTGGGCTGCGTGCAGGAGCGTGAGGCCCCAGGCGACGGTGTAGAGGCAGTAGAGGATGAAGTTGATCAGGTGCAGGTTTGGGCCTGCGCCGCCGATGCTCTGAGAGTATGAAATGAAGGCGATGCCCAGCGCTGAGAACATTGACCAGCGGGCGGCCAGCGCGATGCGTCGTGGCGTGGAGATGAGCAGTTCATGCTCGGGGCGGGTGAGCATCCACAGGCCGAGGATGATCAGGATACTCAGGAGCACGTTGAACAGGGCAATGATGAAACCCGACGGGATGGGCGATGTGCTCAGCGTGTTGAAGACGATGGCCAGGACCGGGCGCCCGACGACGAGCAGGGCGAATTGCGTGAAAGTGGCCCAGAACACGAGCGATGCGCCACGGCTGAGAGTCGAGAGCCAGACGGGCGATGAGTTGATGAGCGCGTCGGTGCGGATGGACTGGGCGATGGGCGAGCCGCACTCGGGGCACAACGCGTCGTGCGGCAAGCCAACGAGGTCGTAGCCGCACACGCGGCACAACGTGATCAGTGAGAGTTGAGAGGTGAGAACCGAGCGGTCATCGTCGGTAGCCTGAAGTTGAGCCAGCTCGGGCGCGTCAGAAGCGGAGTTTGAGGACTCGTCGATCGGGGTAGTCATGGCGATGTCCGGGTCGGTGCTGGAGGCACTCATGGAGACTATGCCCGAGTCGCTCGCTGCGTGCGGAATTGTGGATCAGGTGCTAGGCTTGAGACGGCGGGGGTTGGTGTGTGGACGGCGTGCAGGAGTCTTGCAGTCAGGAGAACTGGGCATGGGTGCGTACAAGACGAGCGGGTTTGTGAGTTATGACCTGGCCAAGTGGGCTTGCGGGTTGCGGTATGAAGACCTGTCGGCTGCGGCGATTGAGCGTGCCAAGGCGTTCTGGTTCGATTCGCTTGGCTGCGCGCTCGGTGGGAGTCAGCAGGAAGACGCGGTGATCCTGCTTGCGCACCACAAGGAGATGGCTGGCGGGGGTGCCAACGCGGGGCCTTGCCGGGCGTTTGTGTCGGGCTTTGCGACCAATCCGGTGGATGCGGCGTTTCTGAACAGCCACATGATCCGCGCGATGGACTTCAATGACATTTACTGGAAGGCGGACCCGAGCCACCCGAGTGATATTCTCGGTGCGCCGCTGGCACTGTGCGAAATGAAGGGGTGTGGCGGGAAGGATTTGATCCTCGCGACCGTCATCGCGTACGAAATGGAGATGCGGCTGGTCGAGATCGGTCGGCCGGGCGTGCGCGAGTATGGTTGGCACCACGCGACGCTGACGGGTTTTGCGTCTCCATTTTCGGCCGGGCGTGTGCTTGGATTGACGCACGAGCAGATGGTCAATGCGGTGGGGATCTGCGCGAGCCGCACAGGCTCGCTTGGGGCTGTGACCGCGGGCAAACTGACGAACATGAAGAACACGGTCGATCCGTGGGCGGCACGGATGGGCGTTGAGTCGGCGCTGCTCGCGGCAAGGGGATACAGCGGGCCCGAGCACATCTTCGACGGCAAGGAGGGTTTGTTTCATGTCTTCGGGCACAGTGTGTGTAAAGGGGAGGCGTGCTCGTTTGATGCGGCGGGGCTTGTTGCAGATCTGCCGCGGTCGCCGAAGGACCACTATCGCATTGTTGATTGCGGGATGAAGAGTTTTCCGATCGAGGCGTTGAGCCATGCTCCGCTGACGGCGATGATGAAGTGCGTCAGTGAGAACGGGATCAAGGCTGGGGATGTGGCGGAGATCAGGGTCGAGGTGATCGCGCGTGCGGCCGACATTCTGGGCGACCCGCACAAGTATCGTCCGACGGGCAAGGAGACAGCCGATCACTCGCTGCCGTACTGCCTGGCGGCGGGGCTGGTCGATGGAATGGTGACACCGCTGCAGTTCAAGCAGTCGCGCATCGAAGACAAGCGTCTTGAGCCGATTATGGACATGGTTCAGGTGGTGCCCAACGAGGAGTTCGAGAGCCTGTTTCCAAAGTTTCAACCGAGCCGCGTAACGCTGACGCTGCGTGACGGACGGAGTTTTTCCAAGCGTGTGGATGTGCCCAAGGGCGACCCGCGCGACCCGATGACGATGGATGAAATCGCGGTCAAGGCGCGGGCGCTGGGGCGCGATGTCGTGGGCGAGGCGCGTGTGGACGAGATCGCGGCGTGCGTGATGAATCTGGAGAATGAATCGGGCGTCGATCGGCTGATGAGCCTGATGACGCGATGATCGAGCCTGGTCGGGAGCCTTGAAGATGTTGATGATGCATAGGCGATTTGGGTTTTTCGTGGCGAGCCTTTTGTTTGCGGTGTGCGCGATGTGGGTGGGGGCTGCGCAGGCGCAGGTGGTGACGTTTCAGTCGCTGCTGGGTGAAATGGCCGATCGCGAGGCGATGTCTCGCTGGCCCAGCCCCGAGTATCAGGGGTTGCAGTTCTCGTCGTACGATCGTGCGTCGGTCAAGCCGGGCGAAGAGGCGTGGTTTGCCAACAACGACGCGGGGAACTTTCTGCGCGTCGAGAAGCGGCAGGGGCGCGACGAGCATGTGATGATGGATGCTTCGGGCCCGGGTGCTGTGGTGCGAATCTGGTCGGCGAATCCGCGAGGGACATTGCGGGTGTATCTGGACGATCAGCTGATGCCGGTGATCGAGGGTCCGATGGAAACGCTGCTCAAGGCGGGCGGGCTTGCGCCCGAGCCGATCGCGGGTGTGCGGGCACGTGGTTACAACCTGTTTCTTCCGATTCCTTATGCGCGTCGGTGCGTGATCACGAGTGATGCGGGAGGGTTTTATTACATTGTCAACTACCGGTCGTATCAGGAGGGGACACTGGTCCAGACGCTGCGGGCAGAGCAGTTGTACAACGAATCGCCGGCGATTCGTGAGGCGGCGAAGCGGCTTGAAGCGCGACCCGGCGAACAGACTTCGGGAACGGTACAGCGCACGGTTGAAGCAGGCAGTGTGCTGGAGCACCGCTTTGAGCGTGGACCACGCGCGATTGCCATGTTCGGGCTGAATGTCGCGGGTGAAGGGATTGACTATGAGCGCGTGCTGCGGCAGTTGGTCGTCGAGATGGAGTTTGATGGGCAGGTGACGGTCTGGGCACCAGCGGGAGATTTTTTCGGCACGGGCATCGGGCTCAATCCGTTTGATGACTGGAATCGCAGTGTGCGGGCTGACGGCTCGATGCGGATGCACTGGGTGATGCCGTATCGCGATTCAGCGCAACTGCGGCTGCGCAACCTGGGGGAAGCGGCGGTCGAGGTGCGAGTTGTTTGGCGGGAGACGCTGCATGTGTGGGATGATCGATCGATGCACTTTCACACGACCTGGCGTGAGGAGCGTGATCTTGCGACTCGCCCGATGAAGGATTGGACCTTCGCAGATCTGCGCGGTCAGGGCGTGATGGTGGGCGATGCGCTGACGATCACAAATCCGGTTGAAGCGTGGTGGGGTGAGGGTGACGAGAAGATCTATATCGACGGGGCTGCATTTCCGCAGCACTTTGGCACTGGAACTGAGGACTACTACGGCTATGCGTGGTGCAGCCCGGAGCCATTTGAATCCGCGTATCACGCGCAGATCCGCAGCGATGGTTATGTGTACGGGAACAACTATGGCACATCGACGGTCGCTCGGCTGCGTGCGCTCGATGCGATTCCGTTTCGGACGTCGCTCAAGTTCGATATGGAAGTGTGGCACTGGAGCGACACGCGCATCAGCCAGTCGGCGGTGGTGTATTTTTATGCCAAGCCGGGTGTGATCAAGAGCGTCAAGCCGGATCCGGCGGCTGCGCGACGCGATGTGCCGCGTGCTCCGGCGCTACCGCCGCCGCTGGTGATTGAGGGCGCGCTCGAGGCCGAATCGCTGCGTGTGGTGCGGACATCGGCGGGTTTGGGGTATGGCGCGCAAGGGGGGTTTGGGCCTTCGCTCTGGAGCCGCGGGCAGCACCTCTGGGTGCGTGCGACGAAAGTCGGGGACTTCATTGAGTTGTTTGTACCGGGTCGAGGCGAGGAGCGGTTGATGCTGTACGCCACGCGCAGCTGGGATTACGCGATTGTTGCGATCTCGGTCGGCGGCGAGCGTGTAACGGAACTCGACCTCTACAACACGACGTCGCGCGATGTGGCTTCGACGGGCGCGATCGACCTTGGGGTGCATCAGGCCCGCGATGGCGGGTATGTCGTGCGGTTCGAAGTCGTCGGACGCAATGAGAAGAGTGAAGGATCCGGGACGTTCTTCGGCGTGGATTGCATTGTGCTCGAGAAGGGGCTTTGAAGGTGGCGGGCGCACGCGAGGAACTGGTCTGGCGCTGCGTGCAGGGGTTTCAGTCTGCGTTTGGTCTGGCACCTGCGGTGGTGGCCACTGCACCCGGTCGCGTGAATCTTATCGGTGAACATACGGACTATTCGGGCGGGTTCGTGCTGCCGATGGCGATCGAGCGGCGCACTGCTGTTGCGATCGGTGCTGCGCCGGGTGCGAGTGATCGATTTACAGCCCTCGATCAGGAGGCGGGCGCGCAGGCGATGACGGTGATGACGCGGTCTGAGACGCTGGCCCGCGAGCCTCGGGGGTGGACATCGTATGTGCGCGGCGTGATTGCGGGGTTTGCTTCCCGCGGGATCGTTCTCGGTGCGGTTGATCTTGCAGTGACCAGCGATGTGCCCCTGGGCAGTGGGCTGAGCAGTTCGGCGGCGCTTGAAGTCGCAACGGCCACGGCGATCGAGTCGATGGCAGGCGTGCGACTGGGCGAGGTCGAGAAGGCGCTGTTGTGTCAGAAGGCTGAACACGAATACGCGGGCGTGCCTTGCGGGTTGATGGATCAGTTCATCAGCGTCATGGGGCGTGAAGGATGCGCGCTGCTGATTGATTGTCGTGCGGCCAGTGCCGAGCCGATCGCGCTGCGCGGGGTGAGCGTGCTCATTATCAACAGCATGGTGCGGCATGCGCTGACTGGAGGCGAATACGCCGAGCGTCGGCAGCAGTGCGAGGCTGCGGCGAGTGCGCTGCACTCAGCGGGTCAGCCCGTCGAGTTGCTGCGCGATGTCGATGAGCGCATGCTCGCGAAACTCGAAGCCCTGGTTGAACCGGTTGTGTACCGTCGTGCGCGGCATGTGGTGCGCGAGAACGCGCGCACGATCGAGGCGGCGCGAGCGATGGAGGCCGGCGCGTGGGCACGGGTCGGCGCGTTGATGCAGGCGTCGCATGTGAGCCTTCGTGATGATTTCGAGGTGAGTTGTCATGAACTGGATCTCCTGGTCGGATATGCCAGTGAGACGCGCGGCATCATCGGCTGTCGGATGACTGGCGGAGGTTTTGGGGGCTGTGTGGTGGCGTTGGTCGAACCGGAGCATGCTGCCCAAGCCGGTGCTGCGATCGCGGCGCGGTATGAGGCATCGACCGGGGTTGTTCCTGATTGGTTTGTGTCCGGGCCGGCAGCGGGCGCGCGGCTAGAGTCGCAAGTTGTGCAGGGATAGAATGTTGCGTCGGAAACGCGGTTCGCATTGGAGCGGATGGTGCCCGATTATTGGAGATACAGATGCGAGCAAAATTCAAGCGCATGATCGTGCTGTCGCTGGTTGGAGCAGCGGCGATTTTCGTCTCGGGATGCAACACGGTCGAAGGCGTGGGCAAGGACATCAAGGCCGGCGGCGCAGCGATCGAGGATGCTGCCAATTGATTTGAAAGTGGTTGGTCGGTGGCGGTGTGTTCAATAGTCACGCCGCACGAAGATGACCATTGCCCAGAGTACGATCACGCCTTCGAAGATGAGCGATGTCCCGACGATCCACCAGACCGGGCGTTCGCGGATGGCCAGTTCGATCGCGGTGCTGTCGGGTCCGGAGCTGCGAATCGGGTCGTTCTCGTTCTGTCCGCCGCGTCGGGCGTTCTGCTGCGCAGATTGCTGGTCGCGCAGGGCGTGGAGTTCATCGAATTTGATCAACCAGCGTTCGAGCAGTGCAGTGGTCTCGGCGGTTTTCGGGAGAACCGTCTTGACCTTGAAGATGATGTCGCTCCAGTAAACGAGTGACTTGAGAGTCTCCTTGTCGTCGGCTTGTGCTTTCTTTTCGCGTGGAATGAGCATGAGTGTTGCGTCAATTTCCTCTTCGGTCGGTTCGTAGAGTTCCGCAGCCTCGGGGCCGACTTCGGCGATTTTCTGCTCGATGAGCGACTTGCGGGCGTTGCGTACGAGCCGTTCGATGCGGGCTTCGCGGGCCTGCACCATCGAAGCGCGATCTTCGCGAAAACCGACGATGACGGTGTCGGTCGTGTTCATGAGGTACACGATGAACCAGAAGATGATGGTGATGAGAATGGCCGCGATGGCCGATCGCGTCATGACGCCAATGAGCACGCTCACGCAGTACAGGTAACTGAAGAACACGATCACAATCGGGATGGCCAGCAGGACGCGAGGCTCCCAGAACGACGCTCGCAGCCCAAGCACGAAGAATGATGCGACTGTGAAAACGCCCACCTGGAGCGCGACGAACAGCAAGCCGGTGAAGTAGCGAGTCAGAAACAGGCGAGGGCGGCTGATGGGCTTTGAGAGCTTGGTCTCGATCGCGCCTTGTGCGATGAGGTTGGGAAAGAACCCGGCAGTGGTGATGAGCGCAAGAATCGCGGCAATCCATGTCAGCCATATCGAGATGCCCAGGCTCTGGAACAGGATCTTGTAGAAGGTTTCCTTCGTCATGATGCCCGTGTTGAACATGTCTACAGGAATGGTCCAGACGAATACGGTGATGCCGCGATCGTTCAGGCCCATCATGCCGAAGATGCCGACGACCAGAGCACTGAGCACCATGGTGAGCCAGAACAGTTTGCTGGCGCACAGTTCGCGATAGGCATCGACCACCATCGCCCACGTTTGCGTGATCATGAGTTCGGTTCTCCAGAGACGTTGCTGGCGGTCTTGTCCTTCCTTGTGCGGTCGGCCCCAGGTGGAAGTGCGGTGCCGGTTGTCGGATCGGTGACGGTTTCCATGAAGAGGTCTTCGAGGGTCGGACGCTGGAGCTGGAGTTGTGCGAGCACGAATCCAGCCCGTCGCAGCGCGTCGATGACTGGCTGCACGTCGGCCGGGCTGCTGGTCTTGAGGTTGATGGCTCCCTGGCCAGCAAGAACCTCGCCGGCGTACCCCGAGCGCGCGACCGCGACAGCTCCCTCCAGATCTGAGCCTGGTTCAAGGCGGATGACATATCCCGTGCGCGCGTGTGTCAGTTCGCCCATGGTGCCCTGCACACGCACCGTTCCCGCGACGAGGATGGCGACTCGATCGCAGACCATTTCGAGCTCGCTCAGCAGGTGGCTGTTGATGAACACGGTCTTGCCTTCATACTTGAGACGAAGCAGGATGGCGCGGATGTCGCGTCGCCCGACCGGATCGACACCATCGGTCGGCTCATCGAGCAGCACAACCTGCGGATCGTTCATCAGGGATTGTGCGATTCCGACGCGCTGGCGCATTCCCTTGGAGAATGACCCGATTCGTTCGTCTGCCCAGTCGTGCATGCCGACAATGTCGATGAGTTCGTCAGCACGCCGAAGACGTGTCGCACGATCGACCATCGTCATGGCTCCAGCGTGGTGGAGCAGCTGCCGCGCGGTGAGATAGTCGGGAAACTGGTGATGCTCGGGCAGATATCCGACCTGCGCGAGTGTGGCCTTGTCGCCGACGGGTTTGCCAAGCAGCGATCCTTCGCAGCGTGTCGGGCGGATAACGGTCATCAGGATCTTGACGAGCGTGCTTTTTCCAGCACCGTTGGGCCCCAGCAGCCCGAAGACCTCGCCCTGATGGACCTTCATCTCGATCCCGCGCAGCGCCTGCACGCCGCCCTTGTAGGTCTTGGCAACGTGTGACAGATTGATGGCCAAATCTCCGTCGGTGGTCATGAATCCCCCTTAGACGCGCTTGGCAACGACATGAAACACATGCCAATGCTTTCCGGCGCCCGTGCAATCGGTCCCTTCGCGTTCCTCTTCCGTCAACTGCTCGATCTGAAAAGCCTTGAGCAGCGCCTCGACCTCATCGCGTGATTGGTGAGACCGGTCCGGCAGTTTCGCCCACGAGTCGCGCGGGCCGAAGAACTGCCCCGCGAATCGCCCGCCGGGCTCAATGGCAGCGACAATCACGCGCCAGAGGCGGTCGAAAGAGTCCGGGTGGCAGAACGGGAGCGAAAAACTCGAGTTCAGCAGGCGGCATCGAGGAATCTGACACTCTTCGAACGGCGACAGACGCATGTCCAGCCGATCCCAGGCAGCGATATCTGTGCGATTCTGCAAGTGGCTGAACGCGTCTTCATGGCCGTCGATCGCGGTCACGCGCCATCCGCGGCGGAGCAGCTCGGCGGTGTCGCGCCCCTCGCCGCACCCAAGATCGACCGCTATTGGCGGGTCTGCAGCGTCGATCGGCCCTTCGCGTTCGAAGAGATCAAGAGCCGCGAGCAGCGTCTCGCGCGGGGGGCGGCCAGCGCTGGCGGCGAAATAGCCGGGCCAGTCGCGCGTGGCGGCGAACTCGTACAGTGGTTTGCCGGACATCAGTGGTTCCTCGCATGTCTGCGCTTCCGCAGCCCTGATAGGTTATGACACCAATGGACAACGATCTTCAATCCTTCATCACACATCTCGAAAGTCTCGGCGAACTGCGTCGCATCCGCGAGCCGGTCAGCCCTGTGCTCGAGATCACCCGCCTTGCCGATGCCCAGAACAAGGCCCGCGCCAACCCCGGAGCAGCGAATCGGGCCGACCCGCGTTTCTTCGACCGCGGGGGGCAGGCACTGCTCTTCGAGAATGTGATCAGGTCGGACTTTCCGCTGCTCATCAATGCGTTCGGTTCGTATCGGCGGATGGAGTTGGCACTCGGGTGCGAAGTCGGCGGGTTCGATGCGATTGCGTCGAAGATCGGGTCGCTGGTCAAGCCCGCTCCTCCCCAGTCGCTGGCCGAGGCGTTTGGCAAAGCCCGCGAGGTGCTGCCGCTGCTCTGCATCGGGCCAAAGAGGCTCCGCAGCCGAGGTGCGTGCCAGGATGTCATTTGCCGCGGAAGTGAAATCGATCTGACACGATTTCCCATGTTGCGATGTTGGCCACTCGATGGCGACTTGGCCGGGGTTGGCTATCGACCTGATATCAACACGGGCGTCGAAGGGCTTGGGCATCCGCAGATTGACGCGGAGCGATGGCAGGCGGAGTTTGCCGGGCGGTACATCACGCTCGCCGGCGTACACACGGTTCACGCCGACGAACGCGAAGTCGCCAAGCCGCGATCGCACAACATCGGTATGTATCGGATGCAATTGATGGGGCGTGATCGCCTTGCGATGCACTGGCACATGCACCACGACGGCGCAGCGCACTGGCGATCCTGGAAGAAACTTGGCCAACCGATGCCTGTTGCCATCGCGCTCGGCGGACCCAGCGTGCTGCCCTACGCAGCCACGTGTCCATTGCCACCGGGCTTGAGCGAGTTGCTGATGGCGGGGTTTCTCAATGGCCGAGGAATTCGGCTTTGTCGCGCGGTCAGCGTGCCTCTATGGGTGCCGGCCGATTCGGAAATCATCATCGAGGGCTTTGTGCGCACGGACGCCGGATTCCCAGGCTGGGAACCACGCGATTCAGGAGCAGAACCGCTCGGCCCGGGCGCGGTGTTCGAAGGTCCGTTTGGCGATCATACCGGGTTTTATTCGATGCCCGATCGGTATCCGATCATGGAAGTCACCGCTGTGACGCATCGTCGCAACGCGGTCTACCCGACGACGATCGTTGGCCTTCCGCCGCAGGAAGATTACTACCTCGGCAAGGCGACCGAGCGCATCATGCTGCCGCTGCTCAAGACGCTGATCCCGGATATCGAGGATTACGACCTGCCGATGTTCGGTGCGTTTCACAACTGCGCGGTGGTGCAGATTCGCAAGCAGTATCCGCTTCACGCGCGCAAAGTCATGCACGCGGTGTGGGGTGCCGGGCAGATGGCGTGGACCAAGACTGTGATCGTCGTCGACCATGATATTGATTGCCACGACCTTGGCCAGGTGCTCCGGGCGGTCTGCTGCAACTGCAAGCCTTCGCGCGATATCGAGCGTGTGCAAGGCGCGCTGGACATTCTCGATCACGCAGCCCCGCGCCTCGGCACTGGAACCAAGATCGGGCTGGACGCGACGCGCAAGATCGTCGGCGAAGACATCGACGGCCATCGGCTCGCTGCGCCTCGCGCGATTCCGACCGATGTCGAGCGGGAGGCCGAGATCGCGCGAGTCCTCGAAATCTCCGGCGTTCTTGATGCCACAGCGCCCGAGGCGGCTGCCGGTTGGTTGTTCGTCAGGGCCGATCGGGATCGTGATGAACCCGACCGCGCCGGTCTTGGACAGCGAATCCTCACGCAGTTCTTCGAACAGAAGAGCCGTATGTCGTTTGTGGTGGTGCTCGGCCGGTCTGTCGACATTGCCGATCATGATGTCGCGCTCTTTCACTGGGTCGCCAACTGCGACGCGGGGCGCGATATCCAGTGGGGCTCGGATGGGCACACAGTTGGGTTCGACGCGACACCCAAGACGTCGGCTGATTCGAGGCTTGGTCAGCCGGTGAGGGTCTGGCCCCCTGTGATTCGGTTGCAGTGAAAAATTGATTCGGCGTTGTTCGAGACGAATTGCTGCGGAATCCCGTCAGCCACCGTACGCGGGGCGGTCGATGGCGCGGTCCGCGAGCCATCCATCGATCATCAATACGACCTCTTCCATGAACACGCGCGACTGCGTGCTGACGGACGAGGGAATGTCGTTCATAATCATGGCAAAGACGACCTGCTGACCATTCGGCGCAACGACGTAGCCCGACAAGCCTCGCACGCCATTGAGATATCCGCTCTTGGCATAGATGTTGTTTGCGACACTCGTGCCCTGAAAACGTGTGCGAAGTGTGCCTTCGCCGGGCTTGGCGAGCGAAGTGAGCATCTCGCGGTAGACTCGATCGTTCTTCGAGACCTCGATGAGCCACGCTGCGAGCGTTTCGGCCGAGACGCGGTTCTCGCGGCTCATGCCCGAACCATCGGCAATGCGCGTCCGGCTTGCGTGATCGGGGCCGAGGCGCTCCGAGATCAGAGATCGAATCACGGCTGCGCCGTTCGACCACGTTCCCGGCTCGCTCGTCACAGCGTGCCCGATGCGTTTGATCAGTGCCTCGGCGTACAAATTGTGGCTCTGTGTATTGCACCTTTCGAGCACGTCGATCAGCGGCGTCTTGACAATGGCGATGGGAACCGCACCTTCAAAGCGTTCATCGAGTTCGGCCAGACGTACAGCCTGCACTCCCGTTCGCCCGGCGGAACCAATGCTGGCACCCGATGACGCAAGCCGCTCAGCCAGCAGCTGCCCTGTGAACAAAGGCGGATTGTGAATGGCAACTCGCGCTGCTTCAGCCCCCGATGACCGCACATCGCCACGCAGCGAAAACTCGTTCTTGCGTTGAGGCCTCGCGATCCAGAATGTCTGCCGCCCTGTCGTCACGGTGCGGGCATTGTTCTGAAACTCAATCCAGGGCACGCGAGGCTCGACGGTGTACAGCGGCGAACCGGCACCCTCGGGTGCGGGCCGCGGATAAAACGCCAGGACATTCGTGTAGACGTTGACGCCCCCAACCTCGGCACAGTACCACAAGTTCAGTTGTTCGATCGGCCACGATGAGTGCACAAACTCGCGGTCAAAGACACGGTCATCGACAATGACCTCGCTGATCGTCTTTGGCCCACGCTGTTTGACGGCTCCGACCAGTTGCGTCAGCAGATCCTCGATAGTCAGGGGCGGCTGCGAACGGTTGAGAATCACCGGATCTCCGAACGCAGGGTCTCCAGATCCGACGAGCAGAATGCGGTCGCCGGCTGCGTCGATGCGCGTTTCGAATGCAAAGTCGGGCCCAAGCACCATCAACGCTGCCCCGGACGTCAGCAACTTCATATTGGATGCAGGGATCAGCGCCTGCTGCGGATTGAACGAGAACAGCACGCGGCCGTCGCTGGGATCCAATGCCACGGCAGTAAAAGAAGCCTTGGCCAGTTCGGTGCCCGTGATCTTGCGCCGAACCTGAGCCTGCAGATCCTGTGCAACGACAACCGAGGTCGAGAAACAGAGGAAGCAGGCCCAAACCAGAGTCGAGAGGGCAGCCTTGAAACGAAAAGAGTGGTTACGAATCTGAACTGCCTGCATCCGATTGACTCCTCAGGGGGCACGAGTGCCGTGCATAGTGCGCAAGGTCACAGCGCACTCCAAACATCGGCTTGATGACGCGGGAGGCTGAAGCCGTTTCGGGGGGTTCCCCCCGCGATCAGAAGCCACGGGTGGCGACCGGCTTGAGTTCGACCAAGGCAAGGAGTTCGTCGACCTGGGACTTGGAGACAAGCTGCCATTCAGGCCACACGATGCCATTGACAACCTTGGCAGCCAAAAGCCCCTCGCGGATCGGCTTAGAGATCTTGCGCAAGGAAACACCAGTGAAGTGAGCAGCGGGAAGGCGCAGGGCTAGCTGTGGCTTGCGGGGCTCGGGTATCAAAAATGCCAGAGGAGTATCATTATCGGACTTAATCGCGATGGTCCAGTTCCACGGAATCCCATGCCACTGTACGGTTCGGACCCTGGCACCGGCCTGCGCGAAACGGTCCAGACAACGCTGTGCGAGGGTATGGTCTGCCTTGTTGAGACCGGCAAAAAGGTCTTCGATTGAAGGTCTGGTGAACTGATCGGCCCACTGCCCCGAGAATGACGCCACACTCATCGTCGTGCACCTTTCACGAATACTTCACGCTGTTGCCAGTCCCCAATCAGAATTGTGCACCATGAACCGCCAGAGTCAAGCCAGCGCGGCTCAGGACTTGAGATGTGATACAGTCTCCCACGGTGCGCAGTTGCACGGAGAACGAATGATGGCTCACGAAGACACCAACCCGGTTGATCTCCTCGCCGACGCTGGGTCTGCCCAACCCAGGGTCCTGCTCGTCGACGACAACGAGCAGAACCTCGAACTCCTTCAGGCCTATCTCGAGGATCTCCCGTGCGAGATTGTCACTGCCACCGATGGCATCGATGCCCTCGCACGGGCGGCCGAGGTTGATCCTGATGTGATCGTTCTCGACATTATGATGCCGCGGATGAGCGGGTTTCAGGTCTGCGAGCGTGTCAAGGCGGACAAGACGCTGCGGGATATACCTGTCATCATGGTCACCGCGCTCAACGAAGTGGGGGATGTCGAGCGCGCCGTCGACGCGGGGGCCGACGACTTTCTGACCAAGCCGGTCAACCGTCTCGAACTGGTCACTCGCGTCACATCGCTGATGCGCGTGCGCCAACTCAAGCGGCAACTGGATCACGCCGTCGACGCCGTGCGCCGGATGCGCAATGAAGGCGGCTCGGCCTGATCCCCGCTTTACAGCGCCTTGAGCAGATAGCAATAGTGTATTTTCTTGTTGCGAAAATCCTCGGGAATCGTCTTCGCGGTAATCTCGCGCACATCGAAGCACTCGGGGATATCGGGCTTGAACTTGCGGAAGTTGGTCGAGAAATACACGAGCGCACCAGGGTGCAGACGCGCGTGCAGGGTAGTGAGAAGCGGGCGATGATCACGCTGCACATCCCAGATTTCTTCCGTGCGTTTGCTGTTCGAGAACGTCGGCGGATCGACCACCGCAAGATCGAACCGAGGGCGGGCGGGCAGCGAGAGCAGATACGACATCGCGTCGGCCTGCACAAGTTCGTGTTCAGGCGCATCGAGCTTGTTCAGCACCAGATTGCGTTCTGCCCAGTCGAGATATGTCGTTGAAAGGTCAACGGTAGTGGTGTCTGCTGCGCCACCAGCCGCTGCGTACACCGTGAACGCGCCCGTATAGCCGAAGAGGTTGAGAAAGTGAGTGCCTCGCGCGCGCTCGCGCACCATCGCCCGCGTGATGCGATGATCGAGAAACAGCCCGGTATCGACGTAATCTGAGAGATTGACCTCGAACTTCAGCCCATGTTCATGCACCGTGAAAACGTGTGCCCGCTCTGACAC
The DNA here is from genome assembly GCA_019636795.1 of Phycisphaeraceae bacterium. Lineage (NCBI taxonomy): Bacteria > Pseudomonadati > Planctomycetota > Phycisphaerae > Phycisphaerales > Phycisphaeraceae > Phycisphaeraceae bacterium. Next base: position 13,642 of record JAHBWW010000008.1, on the reverse strand, counting down.
ACGCTCGTACTGCTGGGTGCCGCGTTGTCTCCCACGCTTTTTGAGATAGGCGTGCCTTCGATCAATCCCCAGAGCCTGCGAAGCTGTACGAACCATGAGTTCGAGCCATGCGGCATGCTGTCCCGCATCCCGCTCGTGCGGCCTTTCATACTCGGCGATGTGCAACCGACCCTCATAAACATCCACAACGAGCGGCACCTCAGGAATATCACGCTCATACAAACGATAACAAGGCACGCCGCGCTCAGCCCACTTGCGCAGATGTCTGGCGTGCTTGCTCAAAACAGTCGCAAACATCTCTGCCTGCTTGTGCGCCCTCTCATCGAGCCCGCCGAACACGGGGACAGGCTTTGCTTCGGGCGCTTCAGGCTCATCCGTCGTTGCCGGTCGCGGGCCGTGAAACTGGTAGTACGTCACTTCGATGTTTGCGTTGAAGAGTTTTCGCCTCCGATCAGCCTCGCGTCCGACAAGCCTCTCGAAATCGGGATACGCGGTCAGCACAAAGTGCGACCATGTCGGCAGCCGCGCAAGCACCTCCGGAAACGACTCATAGAGGCGATGGAGCTCAGTTGCATCGCCGATGCGCTGGCCATACGGCGGGTTTGTGATGACACACCCGAATTCGGCCTTCGCTCGAAGATCCGCAAAGTCGCGCTGCTGAAAGTGAATGTCATCTTCGACGCCTGCGCGACGGGCATGATGGCGTGCCATCTCCAGCGCGTCTGCACTGATATCCGTCGCGACGATGCGCTGCGGCAGAGACGACACTTCCCGCGAGCGGGCCTCTTCACGCAGCGAAGGCATGATCTGGCTCGGCGTGATTGCCCATTGTTCAAAATCAAACGATCGCTTCACCCCCGGAGCGATCCGGCGCCCGATCATCGCAGCCTCGATCACGATCGTGCCCGTGCCACAGAACGGATCGATCAGCGGACGCTCGGGCTTCCAGAAACTCAGCATCACCAGCGCGGCCGCCATGGTCTCGCGCAGCTGCGCCTCTCCGACAAGATCACGATACCCTCGTTTGTTGAGTCCCGGCCCGGTCGTATCGATCGTCAGCGTTGCCTGATCGCGCAGCAACGCAACCTCGATCGAAAACTTCGGACCGGTCTCCGGCAGATCGCTTGCGCAATGCGCACTCAAAAGCCGATCCGCAATCGCTCGCTTGGTTGAGCGTTGAATCGCGGGCACGCTCGAAAGCGCGCTTTTGACACTTCGCCCCGCGACATCGAACGCGACATCTTGCCCCAGCCATCGTTCCCAAGGCATCGACTTGACGCCCTCGAACAGCGCATCAAAATCGAGAGCCGGGAATGAACCCACGCGAATCAGCACACGCTCGGCCGAACGCAGGTGCAGGTTCGCACGCGCGATTGCTTCGAACGACCCACGAAACCCGATGCGTCCGGTGTCATACGCCTTGGCGTCCACGAATCCAAGATCGTGCAGCTCGCGCACCGCGACCGCCTCGAGTCCAAAGGCTGTCACAGCGATCAGGTCCATGTCGCCAGTCACGTTGTCGCCACCCATGTTGTCGATGCTCATGGGTGTTTATCCTGTGCCGAGGCTCGTTCGAGACGATCACCAATCGCCACCCACAGCGACATATCGCCCGGGCCCGAGGGGCGTTCGACGATGATGAGTTCAGTGCCCATCGCATCGGCACGCCGCAGTGCGTCATACAGCAAAGCCGCGTACCCCTCCGCATCACTGGGCATATGAATTGCTGTGAACTGCTTCGGCACATCGGCGCCTCGCTGCGTCAGCACTACCACCCGCGCATCAGGCACATCAAACTCCGACCAGGCCTCGCACAAGAGCGTCGGCGTGCGCGGAGCGTAATGTCGATGCAACAGGCCCGGACTGCGTGCGATCGACTCCTCACCTGGCGCGTTTCGCAACGATACGCCAAGCACGGTTTCGATGCGTGCCGCGCCGATCGCGCCCGGCCTCAAGATCGCGGGTCGGTTCGATGTCACATCGACAACCGTGCTCTCGATCCCCACTCGGCAAGGCCCGCCGTCGAGCACGAACACATCAGGAAACTCCGTTCGCACATGCTCGGCAGTCGTCGGCGAAACGTGACCTGATCGATTGGCACTTGGCCCAATAATCGGTTCGCCAAACGCCTCGATCAGCGCGAGCGCAAGCGGATGCGCAGGCATGCGCAGGCACACCGTCGGGCCTCCTGCCGCGACACTCGCTGGCACACGCTCGGAGCGTCGCACCACAATCGACAGCGGACCGGGCCAGAACGCCTCGGCCAAAATCTGCGCATGCTCCGGCCATTCTGTGCATGCGGTCCTTGCCATGTCTACCGACGCAACATGCACGATCAGCGGGTTGGTCGATGGTCGCGACTTGGTCTCAAAAACTTTGGCCACCGCAGCCTCATCAAACGCCGCCGCGCCAAGCCCATAGACGGTCTCAGTCGGAAACGCGACCAGTTCTCCGCGACGGAGCTTTGCAACAGCGACCTCAAGTTGTGCGTGGGTGTCATGCACGAAAGCATGTTAGGGCGAAGTCACATCCAGCACCGATTCGCCATCAAGCAGCTGGTTGGCATCAGGCACAATAAAGTTGATTCGGTTGCGTTCGAGCACTGTCCCCATGGCCTGATGCAGCCGAGCGATCGAGAGGTTGTAGTCGATCAGAGCCGCCTGCTCGGCCCGCTCCGCCGCCGCGAGCGAAGCCTGCTGGCCGAGTTCCAGGTTCAGCCTCTCGACGGTGTATCCGCCGACCATCAGTTCCTTCTTGACCAGCAGCGTGCGCAGCGCCTCAGCCGCCGCTAGCCGCGACGTGCGTGCCTGTTCGATCAACCGATAGTTCGTCACCACGTCATCGAGCGCGCTGCGAACCTGCGCAATCGCAGCTTGCACCTCACGCCGATACGCCACCACCGACTGCATCCGATCGAGGCGCGACTGGCGATAGCCCGCCTCAGCGGCTCGGTTGCCGATCGGCTGCCGCAGCAGAACCCCAAGCAGGAAGTTGTCGATAAACTCGCCACGAGTCTGATGGCGCGTCGCGCCGCCGAGGTCATCATCAAGCCCAAGCAATGCGAGTTGGGCACGAAGATCCAGCTGCGGCAAGCGCCGATTCTCTGCCAGCAACTGCCTGATCGACGCGTCATCAATCGACAGAATCGCCTGCTGAATCTCCGGCCGCCGATCAATGGCCGTCAGAATCGCATCGTACAGACTGAACTCGATCGGCTGATCCAGAGCCGCATCGGTCGGGATCAGCGTGATCTCATCGCTCAGCGCCAGCCTCGGATCGTTGATCAGCAGTTTGAGCCGGTCGCTTGCCTGTCGTACCGCGCGTTGCGCTCGCAGCACGTCTCCCTTGCGGCTTTCGACCTGCGCGACCGCGTCGGCAATCTGCGCCGGGTCAGCATCCAGGATGCTGCGCACGCGGATGTCATCGCGCACCGCCTCGCCCCGGGCCACGAGTTTGGACAGAATCACAAGCTCCCACTGAGCACGCACAAGATCCCAGTACGCGCTCTCGACCTCCGAGACGGTTGACATCAGTGTGCGCTGAAACTCCGCGATCGCGCGCCGTTCCGCGTTCTGCCGAATCCTGATTTCCGACAGGTTGACATCCGACCCGAACCCGCGCAAGACCGGCTGCGTGAAGTCCAGCACCAGGGCGGCTGCGGTCGATGGGTCGGGCGATGGCACGCTCCCGAAAAATGTTTCGCGCGTGTCCGTATAGACATAGCGCTGTGCGATCGAAAACTGTCCGCCGGTGATAAGCGTGCGTTCGAGCCCGGCCGAGCCTGTGACGGTCTGATCCGATGCCATGACCACGCCGCCGCCGCCAAAGCCCGGGATGGCGGTCGAAGCGCGAGGCTGATCGGTGTCCTGCCAATCGAGCGAACCCACGAACGCCCAGTCGAACGCTGCTTGCGCGATGACCACATCGGCTTCACGTTGCGCAGGTCCGAACTGTGCGATGGCCACATCGAGGTTGTTGCGCACAGCCGACTTGACCGCACGCTCAAGCGAGACTCCGACCACGGCCTGCTGCCCGCCGAAGAGGTCTTCATCCATGAGGTACTGAATGGGGTTGCCATGATCTGCCGCGCCTTCAGTCTTCTCGCGGGCGCGTGTGGCCAGTTCGTCGAGGTAGCGGTTCGGGTCGTAGTCACGCTGCAACTGCTCAAGCACGCGATCCGAGAGCCCAAGGTCGGCAACTGTCGAGCGGCGCTGGGTTGTGCGCATCGCGCGCGAACGTTCAGCCGCTTCGACCTCGCGGCGGACCGTTTCATGCATGGCGCGACGTAGTTCCAGTTCGCTGCGCTGGCCAAGAGGCGATGAGCAGCCGCCAGCGAAGAGGAAAAGCCCTCCCGCTGTCAGCGTCCAGAATCCCCGGCGGTGTGTGTGCATATGACCATCAACGTAGCGCACCCCCGCGAGCCGGTCAAAGCCTGAACCCGGCCACGGATGCGCGACACCCGCTGCTCCAAGGGGTACACTTTCTGGACTCGTCGTGTCGATGTACAGGCAGATAGTCTGTCCAAAGGAGTCTCGATTATGCGTTCTCGCTCGATCATGGTGCTCGGATTGACGCTCGTGGCCATTGCGTCGCAGTGCTTGTTCGTCAACAGTGCTTTTGGTCAAGCCCTTCAACTGAGGGTGGTGACGCAGGATGGAACAGCGATGCGGGCCGGCGATATGCCCCGGTTTTACCGTGTCGCTGAACTCAACGCCGGCACGGTCGTCGAGGTCATCGGCGAGTCCAATGGGTGGGCCAAGGTGGTGTATCCCAAAGGGATTGATGCCTATGTCGAAGCCGATCGCGTTGAAAAAGTCAACGACAAAACACTCCGCCTGACGCGCGAGTCGGCCCTGCTCGCGCCCAGCGAACTGCTCGGTGCCAGCGGGTCATGGTGTGCCCTCTTTGAATCCCCGCTTCCGGTGGGGACCGAACTCGAACTCAAGGAAGAAATCGCTGGCATCGGTGGCAAGGTCTCGAAGTACCTCGTGACCACCCCTCGCAAGCCCCAGGTGTCTGCTCAAGCCCGTGGCTTTGTGCTCTCTACCAGTTTGAGGGATGCCACAGAGGCCGAGGCAGCCCGGTACCTTGCCAGCACCGGCGCACCAATGCCTCGCCCGGTTGACCAGCCGGTGGATACCCCAGTTACGCCCATTCCAGGCAACCAAGCCGAGCGCCCGGTGACCCAGCCTCAGGTTCCGGCACCAAGCCCGACCCCTCAAACAAGCGTCGATCCGGTGGATACTTCGCTCCTCTCCCCGATCAACACCGATCCGCTGCCTCCGGTCGTGCGCCAACCTGAAACTGCCCAGCCCTCCGATCAAACCAACGCACCCCTTGGCACGAACGCCCAGCCGACCGAGCCGGCGACGCAGCAGGAGATGATCGCCCTGACGATCAACCAGTTGAATGCGTCGTTCGATCAATTGCGGGCGATGCCTCGCGACAAGATGGATGCGGGTCTGGAAGAAATGCTGGCAGAGTGTCGTCGGTCGGCCGCTGCCCTGAGCAACGAGCCTTCCCTGGTCGCAGGGATCAACCAGCGGATCGCGTGGCTCGAGTTGCGTATCAAGTTGCGCGACCAGCGACTGGAACTCGAACGTGCCTTGGCCGACGCGGACAAGCGTCAGGCGGAACTGGCGACTCGGGTCAAGGCGTGGCAGGATCAGCGGTCATACACCCTGATCGGGCGACTGCTCCCAAGTACGCTCTATGACGGCAATCGTCTGCCTCTCATGTATCGTATCGAAGCGATCGAAGGCCCGGGGTTGCAGCGCACGGTGGGGTATATCGTCCCGGGTGCGACCGACGACCTGAAGCGCCACACGGGCGCGGTGGTTGGGGTGATTGGGTCGACGCGCTTTGATCAGGCTCTTGGTGTGCGCATCGTGACCCCGAGTCGGGTGGATTTCCTCGAGACGCCCTGAGTCGATTGTGAAGATGCTCGATGCGCAACATCTGCGCACCCGTGAACCGGTGGCTCTGCGTCAGGATTGATGCAATGCGCAAACTCTGCGCGCGTTTGGGCACAATTTGAAGAATCTTTGAGGAATGTGACAAAAGTCGCTCAAGTCCATCGCTCTTTGAGCCGTTGAGAGTGAGGGTCGCGATTCTGGATGAGCAGCGACACCCCCAGGGATGGGAAGCAGTCACCGGTTGGAAGGATCCTCGCTGCGGCGTGGGACTTTGCCGGCCCTCCACGGACGAAGGGATAACAGAAGAGAAGGTGGAGGGTCCATGACCGATCGATATCCAATTGAACCACGACTTGTCGCCAGTGAGCATCGTCGCAGCCAGACTGTTCGGGCCGAGCGTGAGGCGGCGAGGCGATGCCTTGTCAACCTTGACGCGGGGTATGGCGAGGAAGTACTTGAAACCGTGGCACGGCGAATGCTTGTTGACCTGCGCGCACTGGAGCCAGCCCGCACGCTGGTGTGCGATGCTCCTGAGCCGATGGTGGTGCAGATTACCTCGGTGACGTCTGGCGTGCTCAAAGTCCGCGACGAGCCGCTCGTCTGTCAGTGACGCGCGCTCGGGGCATGGCGACCGGGTACAGTGACCCGGCATGTCAGGAACTGCGCGCGGACACATAGCGCTCGGGTGTGGGCTTTCGGGGCATCATGACGCTTCGCTGGCGTGCGCCCATGTCCTTGAACAGATCGAAGGGCAACTGGACGGGAGGCGTGGGGCAGCTGCGTTTGTGTTCTTCAGTGGGTTCAAGCCCGACGCGGCGGCGAAGATCGGCGAAACCCTGGCCCGGGGTCTGGGCACTGATGTGCTGGCAGGCATGTCGGCAGCGGGGGTCGTGGGCGGACGGGCCGTGTTTGAGAGGCGTGCTGGTGTCGCTGCTCTGGTCCTGGCGGGCGACGGGATCAGGGGGACAGTGTTCGGGGTCGATGCGGACGCGATGCCGACCTCTCAAGGTGCGGCGTACGACGCGGATCTGGCGCATGTCGTCGGGATCGGAGACGAACATCGGGCATCGTTTGTGTTTGTGGATGCAGGTTCAATGCCTACAGGGGAACTGCTGCCGGCGCTTGGGCGGGCGGCCGGTGGGAGGCCGATTTTGGGTGGAACGGCGATGCGGCCCGAATCCCCGGACGCCGAGACGATCCTGATCCATGGCGGGCGCGTGCAGCGTGGGGGCATGGTGGGGATCTCACTGGCTGGGGCGGTCGAGGTGCGCACGCTGGTGGCACAAGGGTGCAAGGCGGTCGGGCACCCGGTGGTGGTGACGGCTTCGCGGAACAATCTGGTGATGGAAATGGCGGGCAGACCTGCCATCGGGGTGCTGAGGGAACTGGCGCAGAAGTTTGCGCCCGGAGATCGGCCTCTGCTGGCGGGCGGGCTGTATCTGGGCGTGGCGGTTGATGAGTATCGGGAGCGTTTCGGGCGTGGTGATTTTGTGGTGAGCCGGATCATCGGGGGTGATGAGCAGGCGGGGTACATCGCGCTTGAGAACTCGATTCCGACGGGTCGGACTGTGCAGTTGCATCTGCGCGATCCGACGGTGGCGCGGGCGGATCTGGATCTGTTGCTGGACGTGGAGAAGTTGCACGATCGACCTGCGGGGGTGCTGCTGCTGACGGATCTGGCGCGCGGGCGGACGATGTTCGACGAGCAATGGTCGGATGCGGTGGGGATTGCGCGGGCGTTCGACCAATTGCCCGCGGGCGAGGCGGTGGCGCGTGCGGGCTACGAGATTTCGTCGCACGAAGGCCCGGTGCCAGTGGCGGGGGCGATGACGACGGGGCAGATCGGTCCGATCGGGGGGACGACGAGGCTGCTGGGATTGACTGCCTGTGCGGCGTTGTTTAGAGAAATGCCCTGATTCGGGGGCTTGAGAAGCCCGGAAGAAAATGATCCGAAGGTGGCTCAAAGGGCACTTGGGGCTGACTTTTTGTGATCTGACGCTACGATCCGTGTTCTTCGGGGGAACCAGTCCCGGACCACTTGAAATGGGGTGTTCATGCTTGGACGGATTTTCAAGGCGTATGACATTCGCGGCACATATCCGGATCTGCTCAACGACCAGATGGCGTGGCAGATCGGGTTCGGGTGTGCGCGGTTTCTGCTTGAGGATGCGGCGGCTGCGGGCGATACGACGCCGATGATGCGGAATCTGGTGGTGGGGCGCGACATGCGGACGAGCAGTCCGAAGATTTCGGAGCAGTTGATCGCGGGGATCAGGGCGTATGGGGCGAGCGTGATCGACATCGGGCTGGTGGATACGCCGATGGTGTACTTTGCGGTGAACTATCTCGATTGTGCTGGTGGTGTGATGGTGACGGCGAGTCACAATCCGCCGCAGTACAACGGGTTCAAGGTGTCGAAGCGCAAGGCCAAGCCTGTGGGCGAGGCGACGGGGCTGGCGGAGGTGCGCAAGCACGCGGCGATGGTGGATCGAGGGCTTGCGATCAAGCCTGAGACATCGGTTGAGCAGCGAGATCTATGGGATGCGTATTCGCGTCATGTGCGGTCGTTTTTGGAACTGGGAAATCGGCCGCTCAAGGTGGTGATTGATGCGAGCAATGGCATGGCGGGGACGATGGTGCCTCGGATCTTCGGGCGCAATGGGAAGGACACACCTGGGCTTTCGATTGTGGAGTTGAACTTCGACAACAGCAAGGGCGAGTTTGTGCATGAGCCGAACCCGCTGGTGGCGTCGAATCTGGCGCAGTTGCAGGCGGGCGTGCTCAAGCACAAGGCGGATCTGGGGATCTGCTTCGATGGCGACGCGGATCGGTGCGTGGTGGTCGATGAAAAGGGCGGAATCGTCGGGTGCGATCATCTGACGGCGCTGCTGGCCAAGCGATTCCTGAAGCAGAAGCCGGGATCGGCGATCGTGTATGACCTGCGTTCGACGCGCGCACTTCCCGAGGAGATTGCGGCTGCGGGGGGTAAGCCTGTGCGCGGGCGCGTGGGGCATGTGTTCATGAAGGCGCTGATGGGAGAACACAAGGCGGTGTTCGGCGGGGAACTGTCGGGGCACTTCTACTTTTCGCGGAACTTCAATGCGGATTCGGGCGCCATCGCGATGGCGGTGGTGCTCTCGGCGCTGTCGGAAACGAGCAAGCCGATGAGCAAGTTGATTGCACCGATTGCGCGATATGTGCAGTCGGGCGAGATCAACTTTGAGATCGAGGAGAAGGACGCGGCGCTCGAGATGCTGCAGGATCACTTCGGCGATCGTGGCGAGATCGACGAACTCGATGGCGTGACGATTGACTGCTTCGAGAGCGAGGGTTGGTGGTGCAATGTGCGCAAGAGCAACACGGAGCCGCTGCTGAGGCTGAATGCTGAGGCCAAAGACAAGGAGTCACTGGCGGCGGCCGTTTCGGAACTTTCGCCGATGCTCGGCGTGCGTACGGCGCACTGAGGCGCGGGGCTCTTGGATTGAACTGGAGGCACGATGGGGCTGCTTGCTGGGAAGACGGGTCTGATCGTCGGGATCGCGAATGATCGTTCGTATGCGTGGCACATTGCCAAGGCGATGACTGAACACGGCGCGCGATGCGCGTTCACGCATCTGCCGGGCGAGAAGAACGAGCGACGGACGGGGCGGGCGGTTGAGCAGCTTGGGGTGAGCGACCCTTGGCTGGCGCCGCTGGATGCATCGAGCGATGCCGACCTTGACGAGGTGTTTGCGAAGTATCAGAAGGATCATCGGCGGCTGGATTTTCTGGTGCACTCGATCGCGTTCGCGGATCGGGACTGGCTTTTGCCGGGCAAGTTTGCGAGCACCCCTCGCGAGGCGTATCTGGGTGCGATTGATGTGAGTGCATTCACGCTGGCGGCGATGGCGCATCGTTCGCGCGAACTGATGGCTGCGGGCGGGGGCGGGTCGATCATGTCGATGAGTTACTACGGCGCGGAGAAGGTCGTGCCGGGGTACAACGTGATGGGGGTTGCCAAGGCTGCGCTTGAATGTACCAGCCGGTATCTTGCGTCGGAACTTGGCGCACAGAATATCCGTGTGAATGTGATCTCGGGAGGCTATCTGAGGACTCTGGCCAGCAGTGCTGTGGGCGGAACGGACACGATGGCGGCGCGCAACCTTGAACGATCGCCACTGCGGCGGAACGTCGAGGGTGAGGATGTCGGGGGCACGGCGGTGTGGCTGGCGTCGGATTTGTCCAGGGGCGTGACGGGCGAGACGATCTACGTCGATTGCGGCGTGAACATCATCGGTGCGTGAGGCGGGCGAAGACCGATAACGTTGATTGGTTTGGCGCGTCTGTTCTCGGTCCTTGTCGATCGCGTGTTGTAACCGATATTTGAAGTATGGGCGACGCGATCTCCAATCTGGCGGGGTCGATGGCGGGCTCGCATCATGCGGGTCGTGTGGTGCAAGCCGACAAGTCGCGTGAGGCCGAGCGGAAGGAGAAGTCCAAACCCCCGGCTGCCGAGGCGCAGGATGTGGTCGAGGTCGAGCACGCGGAAGCGGTGCGGAATCTGAAGGACGAGACGCAGGAAGAAGCGCAAGAGGATCGGCAGGAACATCCGGCGTATGACCCGCATGGGAGGCTTGCGGCGGACAACGCGCGAGGTTCTTCGATCGATGTGGCGGGATGAGCGATTTCGGGTGAGTCTGTGATTTGTGCCCGATTATGCTGCGATGGAATCGTGATCTGACGCGGGCAGGCCTCGGGAGTCGGCGCGGCGGACGCGGAGGAGTTCATCGAGCACGCGGTGGAGGAGTGCGGTGTCGGGGTCGCGTCCGACGAGCCAGCCGACGTAGGAGAGGTCTTCGACGAGATCGTCCTTGAGGAAGGTGAGGCGGGAGTATTCGTGCTGTGCGGCGATGAGGCAGAGACCAGCGGCGACGCGGCCGAGCGCGAGCGGGTCGTATGAGCCGTGGTCGAGTTCGGATTGCACGAAGGGAATCTGATCGAGTACGAGTTCCTCGGCATGTGCGCGCACGAGTGGATCTGCGTGGTGCAATGCTTCGAGTGCGGCCGGGTCGTCCATGTCGGCGAAGCGCAGGGCAGCGAGGCGGAGCCAGGCTTCGGGGCGGTCGGCGATGTATGGGCAGACGCGCTCCATGATGGCGCGGCGAGCGCCGATGGAGAGGCGTGCTGCTGGGGTGACGAGGAAGGCGCCCAGGGCGCTTGCGGCAATACGCTGTGCGGGCTCAAGAGGATCAGGATTGCGTGCGATCAGCAGGTCGGCGATGCGTGTCATGGAGCGGGCTGTATACGCGCCCGGGTCGATGAGTCCTGGCTGATCGTGTCCATCGAGGGGGAGGCGGCCTCGGATGCGATCGGCGAGCGTCAATCGCATGGGTGAGCGACTTTGAACCGCGGCTGCGACGAGCAGTGCACCGATCAGCGGATCGTGCTGGTCGGAGTCGGGAAGTGATGCGAAGGAAATGCACGCCGGGTCGATCTGATGCGGGAAGACGCTCGGGTATGCGAGTGGTCGCGGGCGGGACCAGTCGAACCAGGTTGCCGAGTGGTCAGGAGTTTCGGCGGTGATGGCGCGGCCGCCCTGGGCGGGGTCGGGTGTGAAGATCACGTCGTGGCGCTGGGACGCAGCGGAGCGTCCGGAGTCTTCGGGCGCGGTCGGAACCCATTTCAGCGGTACAACCGATTCATGATCGCGGATGGCCTGTGTCAGTGGGCCGTTGGCTTGCAGGGCGATGGTGAGGGGCTCGGCGAGTTCAGGTCTGGCGTCGATGGAGCGGGCGATGCGGGATTTGAGTGATTCGGCGGTGATGGGTTCGAGATGCCAGAGGGAGCGTGCGATATCGAGCAGGGCGGCGCGAGCGATGTGGGCGAGCCGGCGCAAGGTGCGGAGTTGGAGGGGCATCGGCTTGAAGGTTCTCGGGGTGGTGACGCGCGGCATGGCGGGAAGCGTGAGGTCGAGCAGGTTGAGCCATCCCCTGCGCCAGACGGTGTACGTGGCGGCGACGAACCAGAGCCCGAGCGGGAGGCCGAGCAGCGGTTTGGCCAGCCATGATGCGCCGAGGAAGTACGAGGTGAGAACCAGAGCGGCGGCGGAACAGAGCACGACCGCTGTCGAAGGCAGGAGCCTCGCATAGGCCGAACCGGAACGACTCGGGTGGTTCAGCATGGTCATCGGACTCAAAGCATCGGCGAAACGGCCGAGGGCTGTGAGCGCGAAGATGGCGGATGGGGGAACCCTGGGCTGGGATCGGGACGGCTGTGACGGGTATGGGGAAAGCGCCGAGTCGGGGTAGTCCGGGTTTGTGCGAGTGCGAGGTGGTGGCAGAGTGCGTGTGATTATCGGGTTGATGGCGCGGTTGATTGGTGTTCGCGAGCGTTCAGAGGAGGCGGGCGATTTTTCGGCCGAGTTCGGCGAGGGTTTCGGCGTCCGGGGAAGTCGTTTTCCATTGCAGACCGAGGCCTGCGGAATTGTCGGGGGAGCGGGGGATGATGTGAAAGTGGACGTGGGGAACGGACTGCGAGGCGTCGGGGCCGTTGTTCTGGAGGACGTTGTACGCGGTTGCGCCGGTGACTTTGAGAATGGCGCGTGAGATGCGTGGGAGTGCGCGGCCGACCCCTGCGGCGGCCGAGTCGGAGAGTTGGTCGAGAGTGTCGGCGGGCTCTTTGGGTATGACGAGGGTGTGGCCGGGGCTCAGGGGGGCGATATCGAGGATCGCGATGCAGTGTTCGTCTTCGTAGAGACGGTGTGCGGGGATTTCTTGACGGATGATTTTGCTGAAGATTGAGTCGCTCATAGGCCATGATATCGCGTGCCTGGCTTGGTACGCGAGCGGGTACGCGAGGGCTTGTGCGGCTACACTGCCTGCGATGAATGGATGGTGGGTGACCGATGTGCTGTCGAGTTGGGGTCCAGCGTTCCTGGTGTCGTGGATCGTCTGGATTGTCGTGTCGATTACGCTGCACGAGTTATCGCACGGATGGGCAGCGATCCGTCTGGGCGATGACACGCCGATTCACACGGGGCACATGACATGGAACCCGGTGGTGCATCTTGGGGTGTGGAGTCTGCTGATTTTTGCGTTGATCGGGATTGCGTGGGGGGCGATGCCGGTGGACCCGTCGAGGCTGCGCGGGCGACACGGAGATGCGAAGGTCGCTTTTGCGGGGCCTCTGATGAACATCGGGCTGGCACTGGCGTGTTGCGTTGGAGCGGTTGTCTGGGCGGCAGCGGTGCACCGATTCGGGATTGATGAGCCTCTGGGGACGAATGTCTGGCACTTTTTCTATATTGGTGCGTTTTTGAATGTCGTGCTGGCGGTGTTCAATCTGCTTCCGGTGCCGCCTCTGGATGGTTCGCGTATTGTGGGGTCGTTCAGCCACGAGTATGCGCGGTTCATGAGTGGTCCAAACGGGCAGTGGGTGGGGCTTGGGATGTTTGTGGTCGTGTTCTGGACTGCGGGCCAATTTTTGTGGCCTTTGGGGCAGGGAGTTGCGATGAAGGTGATCGGGTTTGGGTTATCGTTGTTTGGAGTGCCGCCGTTGTAGTCTGACGGGGGCGATGGCGGTAGCATGGCGGTAGTTGGGGCGGTAGTTGGGGCGTTCAAAAGCCGGAGTGGCGGAATGGCAGACGCGGCGGATTCAAAATCCGCTTCTGGAGACAGAGTGGGGGTTCGACTCCCCCCTCCGGCATTGACAGGCTGAAGCGGGGGCCTGCCTTGGGCCTGTGGCGGAAT
>JAHBWW010000007.1 GCA_019636795.1 Phycisphaeraceae bacterium | reverse complement strand
GAGCCGGGTGCCATGGCCATGGCTCTGCATGGCCATGACGGACATCCCTACGGCCGCGATAGGATCCGCACCCGATCCATGCGGATCGGGCCCGCCTCAGGATCGCGGAACGACCGGGCGCTCGACCAGGGCCAGTCTTCGGGCCGCGCACAGAGCCCGCGTGCGACCGGGTTCGTGTGGATGTAGTTGATCTTCTCCCAGATGTCTCTATCCGACCACACATTGCGGTCGTAGCCGCCGCCGCGTTGCCAGAATCGGTGGGCGACCGATCCGTCCGGCCTGCGATCTTCGACGACATGAAGGGCGTCCGGGCGGTTCGTTCTTGTCCACTTGAGCGCCCGTCTGGCTGTTGACTGTTTGATCGACAGCAGGATGGACCCCATGGGCGGGCCGCCGGGGCGAGGGAAGAGAAGCAGATGAAAATGCTCGGGCATGATGACCCAGGCCCACAGGTCGAAGCCGTGGAGCGTGCGGGCACGCTCGAGTGCCTCGACGAACCATCGTCGCGAGCGGTCGCGATCGAGAAACCTTTGCCGCTGGAAACAAGAGCAGGTGATAAAGCGAGCGTGGTTGAGGTTCTCAAAGCGTGTGCGGTGAGCGCGGGGAGACATCGGTGGAGTGTAGCGAGTGGGCTCTGGTGTCCGTGCCTCGGCTTGTCACTGTTCGTGGTCATGCAGGGCCATGGCCACGGCGCCCGGCTTCATCATGGCCATGCAGAGCCATGGCCATGGCACCCGGCCGGAGGAACCGGCGAGCGGTGGCACGGCTCGATACACATGCGCGTGATCAGTGCCACCAGCCTTTCTATGACAAACGGTACGGCGATGCGTCGGTGCGTCATTCGCTTGACGCGTACTTACTCAAAAGTGACAAGTAGCGGTGCTTCAAGTGCGCAAGGGTCGAGTCTGGATGTCCAGCCTTCTCCATCTCTGAAATCAAAAAAAGTTGGTGGTTCCAGGCCATCCGTACGAAGTCGACGAGTGACAAGCCCTCGCTTGCGGCGATCAGCTCAACTGATCGGCGGTCAGGAGTGTCTTCTGGTCCCCAACTGCAGTAGTTGTAAACAAGGTAGAAACAGCTGATGCATACCCAATGCGGTTCCTCACGTCGAAGCGGCGTCTCATACCAAACATCTTGGCCCACTCGATCCTTGCGATACTTTCGCTTTCGCACGCTTGAAGTGCCACACCAAGGACATACCAAACCTCTGCCCAGTAGTCGGTAGAGTTGGTCATTGTCGAGGTGCTGCGGATTCAGATAGTCAAAATCTGCCGTCATGGCGTGCCTCTAACATGGCGGGTGGCACCGATCACGCGGCAGGTGGCACCATCCGCTTGCGGATCGAGGTGGGGCCAGAGGCATCCATCGCGGCAGTGTATCACGGCAGGTGATGCGTTGCACTGCTCGCCGGAGGAACCGGCGAGCGGTGGCACGGGCAATCTGGAGTAGTCGTCAGCCCGCGATCGCGGTAATCTTGACGCGCGTGAAGCGCTGGCGGTGGCCGGTCTTGCGACGATAGCCCTTCTTGGCGCGGAACTTGTGGATGTAGATCTTGTCACCCTTGGCCACGGGTTCAAGGACTTCAGCCGAGACGCTCGCGCCCGCGACATACGGCGTACCGATTTTCGCGGTGCCGCCTTCAGGCCCGACAACCAGCACCTTGTCAAAGGTGATCTTGTCGCCGATGCTGGCTCCGCCGTGCTGATAGAGGTCGATGAAGACTTCGTCGCCCTGTGTGACCTTGCGCTGGCCGCCCGATTCTTCGATGATGGCGTACATGTCTGCGTTCCGTTCTCAGCCGCGCGAAGCTTCGGGGCGGACCCGAGGTCCGACTTCCATTCCCGGCCCGCAACGGGGCCTCGATAATAGGCCAGAGGTGCTGTTCGGGCGACCACGCACCACCCAATCCCTCCGCCCCAGGCCCAGATCGTCTTGTACCGACCGCCCCGATCGGCTATCACTAGTACCTATGAACGCACGCACAAAGTTGGCGATAAGTTGTGTGTTATCGGTCGTTTGCAACATTGGCAGCGACGCCTTTGCCCAGACCAGGCCTCTGGTCGAAGACCTCCCCCGACAAGTCCTTCCCCTGTTCCGCGAACTCGAAAGCGGCCAGGTAGGTTCTCTCGGCATCGTCGGCGACTCGGTCAGTCTCCTCAACCGCTCATACAACTGGCACCTCCGCGGACGCTTCTGGGCCGACTACGGCAGTTCCGGCGATGGCTACCTCGCACTGGCAAAGTTCGCGGGCGATTGTGGAGCAAACAGCGTCGGCCCTCGTTGCGGGCTTGGTCTGATCTACGGCCCCGGTTCCACCTTCTCCGAAGACACCGGCCCGTTCGATGCGGCTGGCGAGTCGGCACCCGATGGAATGTGGTTCCAAATCGAACGCATCATCGCGCCCGGGTACACCACATTTCAGGCCTTCGGCCGTGAGGTGATCGTCCACTACATCCGTCAAGTCGGCGGCGGTGTCATGGAGATAGAAGTCGCTGACACCTTGTTCGCCACGATTGATACCGCAATTCCCGCAGGCCAGCCTCAGCACGCCAGACTCGTCATCGACACCGGTGCCAGCGGCCCCGACGTTCTGACATCCATCCGCATCCGCAACGAAGGCGTGCAGCCGGTGCAGGTCAACGCCTTCGAAATGCGCGATGCCTCTCCGGGCTTGCGTTATCACCGGCTGGCGCGCGGCGGCGCGGGGCCCTTGCAGTTCCTCGCCTCGCGCACCGACGCCGTAGCCGACTGCCTGCGCAGCCTCGACATGCAACTGCTCATCATCATGCTCGATGCCAGCGGAGCCGAACTCAACAACGTCGCCTTTTACGAGTCGAATCTCGATCAACTCGTAGCGTTCTATCAAGCCCAGCTCCCTTCGACGAAAATCATCCTGATGACGCACCATCCCTTCCGCCCGCTTATCGGCCCGCAGGCCGACGCGATTCTCCGCGTCGCGCGCGCCCGCGGCACAGGCTACATCAACCTCTTCGACCTCTTCAGCGGATACGACGAGATGAACGCGCTCGGCTTCATGAACGGCGTTGTCCATCTCAGCAACGCCGGCGGCGCGTGGTTCGGGCAGTACATCTATGGCGTGCTGCGCACAGCAGCGGCCGACGCGCTCATCGCCGATTTCAACAGCGACGGCATGTTCGACTTCTTCGATGTCCAGGCATTTCTGGCTGCTTTTGCCGCCAATCACCCCTCGGCCGATGTCAACAACGACGGCGTGATCGACTTCTTCGATGTCCAGCGGTTTCTCGCGGCTTTCAGCCAGGCACTCGGCTGAATCCATCAGTCTGCGCGGCTTTCGCCTGTAGGCTTGCCCTCGACCGTCAGCCTCGCCGGATGCCCGAACCAGGCATTGGTGCTCGTGGGCGTGTAGTGCGCATCGAGCGTGGCCACAACGTCACTCATCTCGCCGCTCGCCGCCACCCAGCCTCCATCAAGATCCGGGAAATCGACACGGCAGTTCTCGCATTTCTTGGTCGAGTCGAACCGAATCGGACACCAGAAACTCTCAACATTGCGCAGCATCTCCGTCCCAAGGCTCCACACCCCCGTCATCCAGTCGCAGTACAGGCACCATATCAGATCATGCCCCACCAGCCCGCGAAACTTGTGCCGGCTGACGTTCACCCATTCCCCCTGGTTGTATCGAGGAAACCGCACAAGCCACACAAGCGGCGGATACACAAAATACTCCGCGAGTCGCACCAGCGCAAACAACGGCACCGCCCACGCCGTCCACCACACAGCCGTGTGATTCCGAAACCGCCCCACAGTGCGGTTCAGTTGATGCACAATCCGCGGGCCGCGCCTTGCCTCGCGGTGCGCCAGTTCGTGCGCAACCGTCCACAACATGACCGTGAGAATCTGCGCCACAACCGCCGCGAGCAAGCCCATTCCCGCTGCCAACCAGTCCGGTGCCGAGCCATCCGGGTCGGCCCGCGCGCTTCGCACGCCCACGATCGGCCCCACAATCAGCGGCAGGACCGTGAAGTACAAAATCACCAGATCCAGCCCCGGCGCACGGCAAAGCCAGGCACTCAAGCCCGAAAGCCCGATACGCCCCAAAGCATGCAACGCCGCAGCCCCCGCCAGCAGTGCCACAAGCGTCACAACCAGAATCCACAAACTCGGTGGCAGAACAATGGCCCAAGGTGATATCAGCATGCCATCAGCGTACCCGACATTCGCCCGCTGCACTTGGGACACTCGCCAGCAGGTGCTGTATAGTGGACCTTGCTGCTGCCGGCTTCCAACCCGGTTGCACCCATGCACGGAGTCCAAACATGTTCAATCGCATCTGTGTGCGGCTGCTCGCCGCGTGGTTCGTCCTGGTCTCCTGTTCACTCTCGACCCGCGCTGGCGAGGTCGATCTCCCCCGGTTCCCCTCCATCAGCCCCGACGGCAGCACCATCGTGTTCTCATGGCGCGGCGATCTGTGGAGGACCAGCGCTAGCGGCGGCGAAGCATTCCGCCTCACCGCACACCCCGCCGACGAAACCCGCTCGGCATGGAGCCCCGACGGATCACTCATCGCATTCGAATCCAACCGAAGTGGGCGCCGGGCCATTCACACCATGAAGCCCGACGGATCCGACGTTCAGCAGATCACAACCGAAGATGCCAGCCTCACCCTCTCGGGCTTCACCGCAGATGGCAAGTTCGTCCTCGTTTCCGGATCGATCGAGGGCGATGTCTACCGCTCCGAAAGACCCTACCGCGCCAGTATCCACGGCGGGCCCATCGAGCGACTCCACGGCGCATTCGGTCAAGCTGCAGCCGCTCACCCCGACGGAGTGCGCTACATCTTCGAACGCGGCGGATCCAGCTGGATGCGCCGACACTATCGCGGTCCCGACGACCGCAACCTCTACCTCTACAACTCGACCGATGGCTCATTCGCACGCCTCACCAACTGGCGAGGCAACGATGGTCAGCCCGTCTGGAAAGACGCCGACACCATCATCTATATGTCAGATCTCGGCAGCGGCGAGCATGGTTTCGTCAACCTCTGGGCTTTCGACCTTGCCACGCGAGAACCCGGAGCACGCCCACTCACCGCCTACACCGATCGCGATATCACTGCTTTCGACGTCTCACGCGACGGCCGGACCGTCGTCTTCACAAAGTGGGACGGGCTTTACGTCGCGATGTTTGCCGGCGAAATCCTGGACCAGCCGACGCGCATCCGCGTCAAGGCGCCCGCCGACGCTACGCCACGCCGCGAGACACGCGATGTCTCGGGCGATGTCAGCGAAGCGATTCTCAGCCCAGATGGCAAAGTCATGGCGTTCGTCGCGTTCGGCGATGTGTACGTCCGCGCCATCGAGGAAGGCAGCCCGACGCGCCAGGTCACGCAAAGTATGGCCCGCGAACGTGACATCGCATGGTCGCCCGATATGTCCCGCCTCTACTTCGTCTCCGATCGTGATGGCAGCGATTCGATCTATGCCGCCACGGTTGCGCTTACGCGAGCCGAAATCCGCGAGCGCTTCGCTGATGCAACCAAACCAGCACCGCCCGTCGAGCCTGCTTTGCCTGAAACCACACAAACCGATCCTTCCGCCGAACACACAGAGCCCGCCGACCCGCAAGCCAGCGAGCCCGCGCAGGATCCGGCTGTTGAACCCGAGCCCGAGAATACTGAAACCAAAGCAGCGAAGAAAACCGATAAACCCGCCAAGCCAAAAGTCGCCGAACGCTGGCATGATGCCATTCGTTTTGATCTCCACCCGATTGTCACCGAACCCACCGACGACCGCTCGCCCACCATCGCGCCCGATGGCCTCTCCATGATCTTCAAACGTACACGCGGCGATCTTGTGCGTCTTGACCTCCGCACCGGCGAGCAGCAAGTCCTGCTCGAATCATGGGACTGGAGCGTCGAGCCGCGCTATTCGCCGTGCGGGCGCTACTTTGCCATCGCTGTCAACGATTCAGATTTCAACACCGACATCTTCATCGCGCCGGTCGATGGTTCGTGGGCACCAGTCAATATCACACGCCACCCCGACAACGACACTTCGCCACGATGGTCGAGCGATGGAAAGATCCTCGCATTCCTCTCCGAGCGCGAGGGCGACTCCTACGACGTCTACACCATCACGCTCGATCGTGCGCTCGAAGCCATGACCAATCAGGAGCGCGATGCATACTTCAAGGAGCGCGTCGAAGCAAGCAAGAAACTCGGCGTCATCGATCCGATCGACTGGACAGCCGACCCCACCGCGCCAGAATCAGAGCCAAAACCAGAGATCAAGCCTGTCACCGAACCATTCACACACGAAGATCTCGCCGATGCCTACCGCCGCCTGCGTCGCATCACGCGCTACCCCGGCAGCACCAGCAATCTCGAAATGACTCCCGCAGGCGACAGGATCATCTTCCGCGCCACGGGTGGCGCGGGCGGTACAACCGGCATTTACTCGGTCAAGCACGACGGCACCGACGAAAAACGCCTCTCGACCGCCGGTTCGGTCCAGCACGTGGCCGCCAATGGCAGCAAGGTCGTGCTGATCTCCTCGGGCCGCGCCAGCACCGTCCCGCCCGCCGGTGGCAGCGAAGAACGCATCAACATCGTTGCCAGCATCGACCTCGACAATGAAGCCCTGAGTCTCCAGAAGTTCCACGAGATGGCCCGCACACTCGGGCGCACGTTCTACCACCCGACCATGAAGGACCTGGACTGGGAAACGCTGACACGCGACTATGCAGATCTCGCTCGCCGGGCTGCAACCTCCGACGAGTTCAACGAAATCGGCAATCGTCTGTTGGGCGAACTCAACGCCTCGCATCTGGGCATCATGGGCGGCGGAGGCTACAGCAATCCCGACTTCCGCCCCGCAGGCAAACTCGGAATTGATGCCTCACCCCTCACACTCGACGACGGCAGCGGGGCATACCGCGTCGATCATGTGCTGCCTCGCGTGCGCACAAACGCGGGCGATATGCGACTCATTGCCGGCGACCTCATCACCGCGATCGAACTCGAACCGCTCAAGCCGACCGACACACTCGACGCGCGCCTCGCCGGCCGCGCCGGTGTCGAGACCATCATCACCGTTTTGCGCACGGGCGTCGTGGACAGTCTCAATCTGCTCGTCACCCCGGTGAACCTCTCCGAAGAGCGCGCTATGCGCTACGACGACTGGCAACTCCGCGGGGCAGCGAAGGTCGAAGAACTTTCCGCTGGTCGTCTTGGTTACCTCCACATCCGCGCGATGGGCGCGCCCGATCTCGTCGAGTTCGAGCGCGACCTCTTCGCGGCGGGCTATGGCAAGGAAGGACTTATCATCGACGTGCGCTCCAACGGCGGCGGATGGACCGCTGATCGCGTCATGGCCGCACTGACGTATACAGAACACGCATACACCATTCCGCGCGGCGCCGACCCGGAGGCGGGCCGTGGCTATCCGCGCGATCGCCTCTTCATCCAGCGCTACACCGGACCGGTCAACATGCTGTGCAACCAGAAGAGTTTTTCCAACGCCGAGATTGTCAGTCACGCCTTCAAGACTCTCAAGCGTGGCACACTGGTCGGACAGCAGACTTATGGCGGCGTGATCTCGACCGGCGCATTCTCGCTCGTCGATGGCACCACCGTGCGCCAGCCGTTCCGCGGGTGGTACCTGCCCGACGGAACAGACATGGAGAACAACGGCGCCGTGCCCGACATCATTGTGCCACAGCGCGCAGCCGAAGAGGCCGAAGGTATCGATCGCCAACTCGAGGCAGCCGTCGCCGACCTGCTCAAACGCATCGACGGCTGAACGTCGTGTGCAAGGCCTGGTGTGCTCCTGCTTATGGACATCCTGCCGCGAAGGCCTGAAGGAAGATCTGCACGTCGAAGAAGTCGAGGTTGCCGTCCTGATTCAGGTCGGCCAAGCACGGCCAGGGCCGAACGGCGAGAATCGCGCCGTCGCTGGTCTCGCTGCCGAACGAGTTGGTGACCACACAGTCATAGACACCGATGGCTGCGGAGTTCGCAGTGACGGTGAGCGTGGCGGTTGTAGCGCCGCTGATGCCTCCGCCGTTGCTGAGGGGCACTGTGTCGCGCCGCCACTGGTACGAAATGGTGGGCGCGCCTTCAGCGACTACCGAGAACTGCACCGCGCTGGGTGCCGGGCCGGAGATGAGGCTGGCGGGTTGAGTTGTGATGACCACGGGTCCTGAGCCGCTGCTCTCGCAGCCATCGAGTGTGAGGAGGAAGACCGCTCCGGCGTCGGTGGCGCCGTCGTCGGCCTGCATGGCGCCGACGATCAGGTCGGGAATGCCGTCGCCGTCGAAGTCGCCGATTGCTCCAACCGCCGAGCCGAAGACATCGCCGACAGCGAGCGGTCCGGTGAGTCCGCCGGTGGTGGAGCTGAGTCGTTGTTCGCTCTTGACGGTTCCGTCGGAGTTCATTCGGAGGACATAAACGGCTCCGTGGTTCATCCCGCCGTCGTCGTTCTGCTGCGCGCCGACCGCGATATCGACCACGCCATCGCCGTCGATGTCTCCGATGGCAGCGACGGAACTGCCGAACCAGTCGGTATTGGCAATCGGCCCGGTGAGCCCGCCCTGAGTGCTGGAGATTTTTTGCTCGTCCTTGACGGTGCCATCGGCGTTGAGCATGAGCACATATGCGGCACCGCGTGCGGTTCCGCCGTCAGAGTCGCGGTAGGCACCGACAATGATGTCGGGAATGCCGTCGCCATCGATGTCGCCGATGCCAGCGACAGCGTTGCCGAAGCGGTCGTTGTCGAGGAGTGGTCCGGTGAGCCCGCCCTGGGTGCTGGAGATTTTCTGTTCAGCTTTGACGGTGCCATTGGCGTTGAGCATGAGGATGTAGACAGCCCCACGGTTGGTGCCGCCGTCCTTGTCGAGTTCGGTGCCGACAGCGATATCGATGATGCCGTCGCCGTCGAGGTCACCGATAGCAGCGACACCGGTTCCGAACCAGTCGGCGTTGAGCAGAGGCCCTGTGAAGCCGCCTTGAGTGCTGGAGATTTTCTGCTGACTCTTGACAGTGCCATTGGCGTTGAGGCGGATGATGTAGACGGCTCCGCGGTTTGCACCGCCGTCGTTTTCGCGGTATGCGCCGACAGCGATATCGGGCACGCCATCGTTATCCATGTCACCGAGCGGCGCGATGGCGTAGCCGAACCCGGCGTTGTTGTTTGGCGGCCCGACGAGTCCGCCGGTGGTGCTGGAGATTTTCTGCTGACCCTTGACGGTGCCGTCGGCATTCATGAAGACAATCCAGACTGCGCCGCGTGCGAGTCCGCCGTCTGCGTCGCCGTAGGAACCGATTGCCAGGTCGGTGACACCGTCGCCGTCAACATCGCCAATGGCGACGGCTGCGCGTCCGAAGAAGCTGTCGGCAGCGATTGTGCCCCCGAAACCACCACTCGTGTTGCTGATGCGTTGTTCAGTGAGGATCGTTCCTGCGCCTGGACAATCACCTGCGGCTGCGAATGACGCCAGCCCGCACACCAACGCGAGCGTAGCGGACGGAGCGAAACGAGCCTTATTGAATGACGAGGTGGTTTGACGAGCGAACATGTGTGTCTCCTTCTCCCAGTGTGGATCGATGGCCGCGTGACCTGGTTTGAGACTCGCGAGGTTCCAACTCACGAGAATCTCATTGTTTGAACAGGCATACTGTACAGCAGCGGGATTCTCGGCTGCAAGGAATATCCGAGAAAGCGCGCGCGGACGGTAGATATGCCGCATGCGGGGTGAGCCGCGATTGATTTTCCCCTGAATCAGGTGCAGGGACGACCACGGTACCTGATCCGGGGAAGTTAGAGGCCATCTCTCTATACTGGCAGCAATGAGCAACAGACACATCGTCATCGCGGGCGGGAGCGGGTTTCTCGGGGTCTCGCTGGCGACGCATCTGCGGGCGATGGGGCGCGAGGTGGTGATCGTGTCGCGGTCGCGTCCGGCAGGCGCGTTCGCGCACGAATCCTGGGACGGGGCGACGGTTGGGTCGTGGGCGCGAGTGCTTGATGGAGCGGCGGGGCTTGTGAACCTTGCTGGCCGATCAGTCGATTGCGTGAAGACCCCGGATCATGTCGATGAGATTCTGCGTTCGCGGGTGATGAGCACGCAAGCGCTCGGCGAAGCATGCCGGCGGGTGGAGGTTCCGCCTCGCGTGTGGGTGCAGATGAGCACGGCGCACATCTATGGCGACCCGCCCACAGCGGTGTGTGATGAAGATTCTGCGCCGGGTTATGGGCTTGCGCCGTTCGTGGGAGGTGCGTGGGAGGCAGCGTTTGAACAGGCGAGACTGCCCGAGCAGCGAGCGGTGGTTTTGCGAACGGGTTTCGTGCTCGGGCGCGATCGGGGTGCGGGAGGTGGTGCGCTCGCGCGGCTGAGGGGTGTTGCAAGGCTGGGGCTCGGCGGGCGCGTGGGCAGCGGGACGCAGGGCATGAGCTGGATTCATGAACTGGACATGAACCGCGTGTTCGAGCGTGCGCTCGATGACGACTCGATGCAGGGCATGTATATCGCTTCAGGGCCGAACCCGACAGCGCAGGCTGAGTTCATGCGGACTCTGCGGCGGGTGATGAACATGCCGATCGGGCTGCCGGCGACGGCGTTGATGGTGCGGCTTGGTGCGGCGGTTGTGTTGAGAACAGATCCGGAGTTGGCGTTGTATGGGCGCTATCTCGCGCCGCGGCGGTTGTTGAATGAGGGGTTCGAGTTCCGGTTTGGCGAACTTGAGGCGGCGCTGCGAGACCTGCTTGCGTGAGAATTCGTGAGAAGTTGGGTGAGAGTCATGTGCATGTGCTGACGACGCGCACCTGGCAGAACTGGCGGTGGCCCATGGGTCCGGCGTGAAAGCCGAAGCCGCTCTGGCGGGCACCGACCCATGGCATGCCGGGCGCGCCCCCCAGACCTCGATTGACGCCGATCATGCCAGCGGTGAGCCGGCGTGCAGCGGAGCGCGCGAGTGACTCTTCACCAAAGACAACAGCACCGAGCCCATATTCGCTGTCGTTGGCGAACTTGACCGCGTCATCGACGGAGTCGACAGCCATGACGCACGCGATGGGGCCGAAAGTTTCGGTACGCATGATGTCCATGTCGTGCGAGACGCTGGTGAGGACAGCGGGGCTGATGAAGTTGCCTTCGCGTGTTTCGCCGCCGGCGGCAAGGATCGCGCCTTGCCGCTGCGCATCGGCAAGTTGTGCCAACACGTGCGCCTTCTGCCGGTCGTGGATCATGGGGCCGATGACAGCGGATTCATCGTCGCACGGGCCGACGGTGTACTTCTTCGTTTCTTCGGTGAGTTTGCTGACAAAGGCGTCGTGCAGGCGGCGGTCGACATAGATGCGTTCGGTCGAGACGCAGACCTGGCCGCAGTTGCGGTAGGAGTTGCGTGCTGCGAACTCGGCAGCCTTGTCGAGATCAGCGCCTTCGAGCACGAGCAGCGGATCCTTGCTCCCAAGTTCGAGGATCAGGCGTTTGAGCCCGCTGGCAGCCTCGCGCATGATCGCCTGTCCGGTTGCCTTCGAGCCGGTGAAGGCGATGAGATCGACATCGGCAGCGACAAGTGCGGCGCCTTGTTCGCGGCCATGGATGACTTGAAGAACGCCTTCAGGCAGGAACTGATTGAGAATGTCGGCATAGGCCTGCGCGATGAGCGGCGTTTCTTCGCTCGGCTTGAGGATGACCGCGTTGCCGGTGATAAGCGCGGGCAGGACCATCCAGTGCGGCATCAGGATCGGGAAGTTCCATGGCGTGATGGCGGCACACACCCCGAATGGGTCGAAGTGCACGCGCGTCTCGACGCCTTCGCCGGTGAGCAGTTGAGGCTCGACCGCGGCAGCGATCTCGTCGAGTTCTTCGCTGAGTCGTGATCCGCACGCGGCCACTTCGCCAATGCCGTCGCGGATGGGCTTGCCTTGCTCGCGGGACAGGAGCGTGCCGAGTTCTTCAGCGCGGGCAGCAAAGACATCGGCAGCGGGGCGGAGGATGTCGGCACGCTGGCGGGCGCTCAGTGCTGCCCATGCGGGCGAAGCGGCGCGGGCGCGGGCGACGATGGCAGGGATCGCGTCGAGTGGCACGAGCGGGACGGAGCCGACGATTTCGCCGGTCGCCGGATTGAGCGAGTCGAGTCGAACGGTGTTCATGGGGGAGATGATACAACCGCGCGAGCGAACTCGGCGGTTGTTGCGCGGGTCTTGTTTGTCGCACCTGCCTTTACGGCGCATCAGGATGGCAATAGCACGACGCGACCGGCTCGACGTCGGCGCGGGCCCATGCGATTGTCAGATCCTGCTCGACGAGAGAAGCCTCGACGGGGCGGTCGAGGGCATCGAGCGCCTGACTCAGGCCGAGCAAGGCCCAGCCGTTGTTCGGATACTTTGCCAGGTCTTCGCGGTAGACGACTTCGGCCTCGGCGGGGCGTCCAGCAGCGAGCAGGAGCGCGCCAAGCGCGTGCCGCACCGGCTGCATCCAGTCTGGCGGTTCGTCGTAGTTGAGTCCATCTTCGAGGCGTGCACCTTCGCGCAGGAGATCGAACGCTTCATCGAGTCGCGCTTCGCGGAAAGCGAGTTCGCCTCGAAGCATGTGGCGTGCGACGGCCATCACATCGCTGGCGGCGCTGTTGCCGACCACCCAGTCCTTAGGAATACGGGCGGCTTCACGCTCGAAGGCTTCGAGTTCGGAGCGTGCCTCGACGGTGTGATCGGTTGCTGCGAGCGCGACGCCTCGGGCGTAGTGCCATGATGCGAGGCTGATGTGCCGCCAGTCGTCTGGCTTCGGCTCCGAGAGAATGTCGCTCCATTTGCCGAAGCGGATCATGGTGTGGTAGGTCACGGGCATGAACCCGTCGGCGATGAAGGTCCAGTTGCGCAGAAACTCGCGCGGTATATCGCGTTCGAGTTCGCGTGCGGCTGCCATGGCGGTTTCATAGCGGCCTTCCATCATCGCCGACCACGCGAGGAAGTGGATGTTGTGGATGAAATAGAGCGCGTAGAAGTCGGGCTTGGGCGCCTTGGCGAAATACGCGCGATCGGCGGCGATGGCATCGACATTGGTATCCGATGCATCCGCCCAGCGACCGATGCGTGCATAGATGTGTGCTGGCATATGGACAAGATGCCCCGATCCGGGCACAAGCGTGCGAAGACGATCGGCAGCTGCTTCGGCGCGGCCGGGATCGTTCGAAGCTTCGACCGTGTGTATGTAGAAGTGGTTGGCACCGGGGTGATGGGGGTCGAGTTCCATGACACGTTCGAGCACCGCGACGATTTCGAGCGTGCGCCCCTTGGGCTCGCCAGATTTGGTCCATAGATCCCAAGGCTGAAGATTCATCAGCGATTCGGCGTAGAGCGCACCGACATCGGGGTCGTTCGGGAATGCTTCCCACACGCGGCCCATCGCCTCGGCGTAGGCCTCGTCGAGATGGCTGCGATCTTCGGGGACAGGCATGGCATACCGCGCAGCCAGCGCGCGGATCAGGGCGGCTTCGACCAGTGACGCAGAATCGATGCGCCGGAGTGCTTCCTGCGTCGCTTCGTATGCGAGTTGTGATTGCTCAGCGCTCATCGCGGGGTTGTTGATGTGCAGGCCGCGAGCGTAGCCGATGCCCCACCACGCAATGGCCAGATCGCGGTCGATCGAGGCGGCGCGCTGAAACGAGCGGATCGCTTCGTCGTGGTTGAAGCCATAGAGAAGCTGCATCCCCTGGTTGAAGTAGGTCTGTGCTGCAGCCGAGTCGGTGGTGGCGAGGCGCTGGTAGTTGCCGAATCCCTCATAGAGGTGGGGGCGGTTGCAGCCGGCGATGGTGCCTGCTGCGAGAAGCAATGAGGCGATGAGGATTCTGTGGTTCGTGCGCGGCATGTGATCTCCTGTAGGGTTCTGATGAGTGTAAAGCGAAACGGCACAGCCGTGGGGGACACGGGGGCCGATTGCAATTTTGCAAATTTTCCCGTTCGCCGTATCAAGCAGAATTGCATGGTGGCTAGTCGATGAGGAGATCCGATGCCTGGCGTTCGATTTGCTGATGATTTATGGCTCTAAATGCGAAGCCCGGAGTTGACCGGGAGCCCCAACCTGTCTGGGCAATCACCGGTCAGAACTCCGGGCCTTCGCGCTCTCGTTGCCTGAGAAATCGACGATCTGGCTCATGGGCAACCTGCCGAGAACTCGGCGAGGAAAGCCTGCACGTCGAAGAAGTCGAGTGTGCCGTCGGCGTTATAGTCGGCCAACATGCTCTGGGCCGAGAAGAGGCTGAGGAAGAGTTGAACATCAAAGAAGTCGAGCACGCCGTCGTGGTTGAGATCGGCGGTGCAGTAGGTTCGCCAGCCATTGATGAGCGGCTGCGCCTGGAGGATCTGAAACACACCCTGATCGGTAAAGAGTTGCCCGCCGCCTATCTGAAGGTTCCACTGGAACGTGTGCAGCCCGTTCGAGGATTGCGCGACCACATCCCACGATGGGTCGAGGTTGATACCGATGATGCGCAGGCGCGCCAGGTCGTAGGGCTGTCCCGAGCCGAAGGCGTCGGCGTCGTTGTAGGCGAATGTCGTCAGGCCGAGTTCATCGAGGTGGTTGAGCACCCTCGGCGCGCCCGGTCCGACCTGATAGGCGTACACAGCGAAATCGAAACCATGGGAGCGCACGAGTGCATCGTCCCAATTGGCGGCGCTGATGGTCACTCGGCGGTTGTTGGGGTCATCTTCGAGATCGCCAGCGACATAGTCCGCAAGGCGGAGCGTGCCATAAGGCGAGGGGAGTGATGCGCTGTGGGATTGCATGTTCGGCGGGCATTCAACGATCTCGACTCCAAGGCGCGAGGCATCCCAGAAGTCAGTGTCTTCGATGGAACCAGCCGGGACGGCGACTTCCCACCGGTCCACCAGTCCGCCGCCGCCTTCGACCTTGGTCATCGTTGTTTCAAAGATCTCGGTTCCGACCTGCGAGCCGTTCTTCTGCACGACGCGGGCGCACACGCGCTTGACGGTGCCCACCGGATCGAGCGTGCGGGCGGTGCTGACGGTCTCAGTCTGCTCGCTCCACTCGTACTTGTTGTACCACCAGTCATCGACGGTCTGCGTGAAGGTGATGTCGGCGACAGCCGGCACAGCGAGCGCAGCCAGCGCGAGCATGAACGGCGACGTGTAACGAGGGCGACGATTGGTTGTGCTGAGCGTCTTCATTGTGATTCTCCTTGCGATTGCGGGCGTCGAGTCGAGGCGTGGTCCGGTGTGTGCCGGTCCAAGGTTTAGTTTCCGGCGAGCCCTGTGCCCGCCTTCACAAGCCTTCTGGGGCAGAGGACGGAATCTCTCAGCAACAGTGCATTTTCGGCGGAACCAGGGGCGAGCAAGCGCCTCAATGACCCCCATATCCCGCCCGACAGCGGCCCTGCACGCTAGAATCGGGCCACGGCACGCGCCAGCCGCACCCGGAAGGCTTCGATGCGGTGGCCGCAGCGCATTGCAGCGCTGGCGTGGGGCCGGGAGCGGAGGAACGCGCGATGGACAGGCTGCCATTGGATCTGGTCGAATCGCCCACCGGCTCCTCGATCGCCGTCGTCACGCTCGATGCGGGCGAGCGACCGGTTGTGGTGCTCGACGCCGACCTCATCGCTCGCCTCGCTGCGACGCTCGACGCCTTGCCGGCCAATCTTGCCGGGTTGGTGCTGGCCTCAGGCTCGCCGCGGTCGTTTGTCGCAGGGGCAGACCTCAAGACTATTGTCGAGAAGAACGACGCCGATCTGCACGCCTATCTCGAAGAGGCAGCCGCAGTGTTTGCGCAGTTGTCGCAGTTGCCCTTCCCGACCGCGGCCGCGATCGCCGGAGCAGTGCTTGGTGGCGGACTCGAACTGGCGATGCACTGCGATCTCCTCGTCGGTGCTCCGTCGGCCAGTGGCAAGCCATACCCGGTCGGACTGCCCGAAGCGGGGCTGGCGATCTGCCCAGGCTGGGGCGGGACGAACTTGCTCCCGGCTCGCATTGACCCGGCCCGAGCGATCGAAATGACCGCCAGTGGTACAACCATGAACGAAACCCAGGCGAAGGACGCCGGTCTCTTTGACGCATGGGCCGAAAGTGCCGAGAACGTGGTCGAAGTCGCGGTCGCGCTGGTCGCCGAGCAGCCCCCTGTGATGCGCGACGGCGCGCCGAGTCGCTGGATCGGCAGGCACGGAACGCTCGAAGCGGTTCGTGCGGCCAGCGAACGGGCGGCCGACATCACCTGTGCGACGCAGGCTGCTGCTGCCGTGCACGATGCCGTTCGTGTTGGGCTTGATCGCGGGTGGGACAAGGCCTGCGCAGCCGAACGGGCGCACCTTGTGCAGCTGCGACACACCCCCGAAGCCAAGTCCGCGATCGAAGCGTTCTTCGAGCGGAATCGAAAGTAAGATGAACAAGCAGGACAGGAAACCGATCGGGGCCGGTCGCCCCGCAGCAGGAGATTGTCGATGGCCGATCTGAAGGAGATGAAGGGCGTTTCGGAGCGTGACAAGAAGATGATCGCCGAAGCCGAGACGCTGCTGGGGCCCGAACCGGACTCGATGGGCTTTGTCAAGAATCTCTTCTGGGGCCGCGTCCGCGAGGAACTTGTGCTGCCATACCCAGATGTCGCGCAGGCACACCCCGATGAAGCACGCGAATGCGATGAACTTCTGGCAAGGCTCGAAGAGTATCTGCGCACCGAACACCCGAGCATTCAGATCGATCAGGAACAGTTCATCCCCGAGTGGGCCATTCAGCGACTCTTCAAGCTCGGCGTGCTGGGCATGACGATCTCCAAAGAGTTCGGCGGCCTGAGCATGGGCATCACCAGTTACAACCGTGTGCTTGAACTCATCGGCAGGTACTGCGGCTCGACGGCCGTGGTTGTCAGTGCACACCAGTCGATCGGTTGCAAGGCTGTCATGCTCTTCGGCACCGATGAACAGAAGCGGGCATGGTTGCCCAAACTTGCCCGCGACTGGCTCAGCGCATTCTGCCTCAGTGAGCCCAACGTCGGCTGCGATGCTGGCGGGCAGGAAACCACGATCGATGTCAGCGAGGACGGCGAGCACTACATCATCAACGGCGAAAAGAAGTGGGCCACCAGCGGCGCGATTTGTGGCCTGTTCACCGTCATGGGCAAGCAGAAGATGCCCGATGGTTCGGTCAAAGTCAGTGCGGTCGTCTGCACGCCCGACATGGACGGCATCGACATCTTCCAGAAGAACCGCAGCAAGTGCGGCATCCGCGGAACGTGGCAGGCACGAATCAGGTTCAACAACGTCAAGGTTCCACGCTGGCACCTGCTCCACAAGGAAGGCAAAGGGCTCAATGTTGCCCTGACGTGTCTCAACTACGGCCGCTGCACCCTCTCTGCAGGAATGCTCGGGGGAGCCGTGCGCGCCAAGGATCAGGCCATTCGTTGGGCGCAGACTCGCTACCAGTTCGGACGGGCCTTGGCCGACTTCGAACTCGTGCGCCAGAAGATCGCGCACATGAGCGCGATGTGCTATGCGATGGACGCGGTGCTCTACATGACCACGGGCATGCTCGACCGGCACGATGAAGACATCATGCTCGAAACGGCTGTATGCAAGGTCTTCTGTTCCGAGATGGGGTGGCGCAGCGTCAACGACGCTGTCCAGATCATGGGCGGTGAAGGCATGATGACTGAAAATGAAGTTGAGCGCATCTTCCGCGACAGCCGCATCAACACCATCGTCGAAGGTGCCAATGAAGTGATGCAGTCATTCATCTTCGCCTATGGCGGCAAGCAGCACGCCGAGAAACTCCTGGGCATCAAGGATGCGGTCGATAAGCGGCAGTTCTCGATGGGGCTCATCAAGGCGGCGCTGCCCGTGGGCATGGAGGTCTATCTCGGCGTGCGCCCGAAAAAGCCCGTTCTGAGCAAACTGCACCAGTCGCTCATCCCGCATGGCAAGCGATTGTGCAGCCACATCTCCGAACTGACGTACCAGTTCAAGAAGGTCAGCAAGATGCACGACTCAGCCATCATCGAGAGGCAGGCGGTTCAGGCGCGCTTTGCCGACGCGGCGATGTGGATCCATGCCTGGACCTGCACGCTCTCGAAACTCGATCGACAGATCAGGCAGGGGCAGAACGGGCCCGCCTTCGAACGCGACAAAGCCGCAGCCTTGCACTTCTTCGACCTGGCCGAACTCGGAATAGTCAATGCCTTCCGGGCCCAGTACGAGAACGCGGACGATTCGATGCGTACTGCTGCCGACAAGGCTCTTGCCTTCAGCCAGACCCTTCCCGACAGCCTGTTCATCATTCCTGAAAAGACCCCCACACCATCTCGAGGCATGGGTCGCAAACCCGACATTCGGCACGTTCCGCACTTTGAAGGGACCGGGCGTGGCGTCGCGGGAGGAACCGGTCGTGAGATGATGGAAGAAACCGTTGCTCATTCGCGAGATTGAATATACATAACGGAGGAAGTGGCATTCTCGCCCTGAAAAGCGGATTGATTTGGCGGTTGCTGTGCGCGCCGATTGTTCTGAGTCTTTTACCGGGTAATGGGAATAAATAGAGTGCCATCAAAAGTTTATGTATGGGTGAGAATGCCCGAAATCAGGTGGGCAAGGTCAAAATTAGCAGATTGCATCGGGAACTTTACCGAAAGTGGATCATCTCAATAGCGTTCAGCGAATGAGGCGATACACTACGTTCACGATCGGCAATGCGGGTTACAAAAGGAATATGCATCATGACGCATAATAATCATTCCACAACGTTCCAGGTCGAAGAAGAAATCGGAGCACAGGCACTGTGGAATGCCTTCGCCAAGACTCCCGGCGTTGGCGTCTGCGTGGTCACCCCCGAAGGTGGGGTGCTCTTTGCCAGTGAGGAGTGCCAGCGGATCTACCTCGGGGAGACCAATCCCAACGTCGTTGGCATGAATATCGGGGATATCTTCCCTCAAGGGTGGGCAGAGGAACGCAAGTCGTACTACCGCCGCGTAGTCGAGTCACGCCAGCCTTTGACGATTCGCGAAGTCTGGAACGGACGGCAGCTGCGCACGACGTTGCGACCGATCATCGATGAGAATGGCGATATCAACATGCTGCTCGGACTGTCACAGTTGACGCCCTCGCAAAATCCCGGAGACGTCGAGCACGATCTGGTCGAGAGCGAGTTTATCGAATTGGGCGAGCTTCATGTCCTGACGCCACGCGAACTTGTGGTTATGGCGCTTGTCGGTCAAGGGCTCTCGCTCAAGGAAATTGCAGCCAAGCTGCATCGTTCGTTCAAGACGGTCGACAACCATCGCGCGTCGATCGGGCGTAAGTTGCGTCAGACCGATCGCGTCGCGCTGGCTCGCATCGCTGCCCAGGCGGGCTTGCAGGTCAGCGATGCCGAACTGACTCGTGTCCGCATGAGCGACATGAAGGCCGCTGCCAAGTAAGTGTTTGACCCGGCCTTTTCTACGACCGGCCGGAGGGGATCAGTCTGAGAGACCGCTTGTACGCAGCAGCGTCATGAGCGACGAACTGAACACGAAGTTGTGTTCGGGGAAGTTCGTCCCGGCCATGTTGTGGTCAATGTGACTGAACATCAGATCGATGCGCCCGATCGTGCGTGCGGAGCGTTCCTCTCCGACGGTCGTCGGCTTGAGCAGTTCCACCACGCCTCGCGTTGATGCGCCCTGTGTGGTCAGTTGCTCGATCTGCGCGCAATAGCGCAGCGCATCACCGGGAACCGCGTCGCACTCGAGTTCGGCCCGAGTCACTTTGGCGAGGATTACTTTCTCGCGGAACCCTTCGGCGTGCCCGACCAGAATCCCCGCGGACTGGGCCATGCCTTCGATGATCAATGATGCCGGCATGACGGCAAACGCCGCATGGCGCTCGGTCTGGGCAAAGTGATCGTGCAGATGTTCCTCAGCGAGCGAGACGTTCTTGATGGCCACGAGTTTTTCTCGCGGCACGAGTTCGACGATCCTGTCGATCCACATCCATCGCATGGGCGCGTCCCGGAGGCTCAGTCGCCCTGATGCCCGAGTTTGTGCTCGACGAAGTTGACCAGCGTTCCGACCGTGAAGATATCGAGCACGCGCTCCACGCTTCGGCTTCGCTCCAGTTCGGTAAAATCAAAGTGAGGCAGTCGCTCGCGCAAGGCTGCCAGGCCTTTGTCAGTGATCTTTCCGTCCTCGACGTAGGCAGGATCCTGAGCGACGCCTTCGGGAAAGAGTTCCCCTTGCCCGATCTTGATGCCGAACGTCCGTTCGAGCTGGAAACTGATGTCGAGAATGTCGATCGACTCGGCTCCCAGATCCTTGAACAGGCTTGCGTCGGGGGTCACTTCGTCCTCGTCGACGGCCAGGGCCTCGACGAGCACGCCTTGAACTTTCTCGAAGATCTCATCTCGGTTCATTGCGGCTTCCATACGTGGCGAGCGACCCCGCCCAGAGGGGGCAAGTCTAGGCGCGATCGGCTTGGGAGTTGGTTCCCTCTGGGTCCATACGGATCGGTCGCAGCGTCACCCTGCCACTGGCTGCTCGCGGGGCCTGTGGATCATTGGCGGGCATCCCCGGGCCAACTTTACGAGCTTCAACTCGTGCGTCGATCGAGCCATCGGGATGACGACTCGTCAACGAGGCATACACCACCAACGTATCGCCCGGCTGAACGAATGACCCATACTTAAGGGCGGTCACCTTGCCCAGCACCAGACGTTCTTCGCTCCGAGCCAGGATCCTTGCAGCCTGCACCATCGCTTCGAGCATCAGGACGCCCGGAAGCACGGGAAACCCCGGGAAATGATCCTGCAAGTATTCCTCAGCTGCCGAAACGTGCTTGATGGCGGTGATCCGGTCGGATGTCTGTTCAAGGACGCTGTCAATCAGCGAAAAGTGCATGAGCCAGAGTATGACTCCGACCGATGCTTGACCACCCCGAAACGGATAACCTGTGCCCGTGGGCAGCATACGCGATGACGGAATCTGTGTCAGACATTGGGACTGGTCCGAAACCAGCCAGACCGTTTCCATTCTCACGCGCGAGCACGGGCTGCTGCGCGGATTGGCCAAGGGGTCTCGACGCGAGAACAGCGCTTTCTCGGGCGGGATCGAACTGCTCACGCTTGGACAGGTTCAAGCGCTCGCCAAGCCTCGCAGCACGCTGGCAACGATCACCAGTTGGGACTTGATCGAACCATTCCGTGGCATCCGCGATTCGCTGGGGGCTTATTATTCCGGGACTCACGTTGCCGATCTCGTCGGTCACCTCGTGCTTGACGACGATCCGCATCCGGACCTCTTCGACGCCTTGGCCAGCCACCTGCATGACTTGTCTGACAACCCACACGCCTCGCCGGGCGATAGGGCTTTGGGCGTGCTTCGGTTCCAGTGGTCGCTTCTCGATGCCATTGGATCTCGTCCCGAACTTGATCGTGATGTGCAGAGTGGGCAAGCCCTCGCTTCGGCTCCCATTTTTGGATTTTCTCCCGGATTAGGGGGGTTTCTGGCACAATCGGCATCAAGCACGGTGTGGAAGGTTCGAAGCGAGACTCACGCGGTTCTGGGACGGATCCGCTCTGGGAGCGATGGCGAGTTCGATGGCGAGTCAGTCCTGCGGGCTGCCCGATTGCTCGCGTCATACATCCATCATCTGATTGGTGAAGAATTATCCTCGACCGCAACCCTGTTTGGCCACCTGAGTTGAGGCACAGGTTGGGTTTTAATCAATTCAGGCACGGTTCTGGCCGATGAATCCCGGAGTTGAACTTTCGATCCGGGGTTTTTCGTCTGCCCCATGGCAAATCCGCTTGTGATAAAGGTGCAGGGCATGAATCCCGACCTGCTGGCTGAAATTCTGTCGTGCCAGAGTTTGCCGACGTTGCCGAGCGTTGCGGTCGAGATCCTCCACCGCACGAGCAACCCCAACGTCGTTATCGGCGACCTTGCGCCGCTGATCTCGCGCGATCAGGGTCTGGCGGCCCGGATGCTTCGGACTGTGAATTCCAGCTTCTTCGGCCTGCGTCAGCCCTGCCCGACGATCGACCGCGCGCTCGTGCTGCTGGGCATCGGCCCGGTCCGTTCGCTCGCGCTGGGGTTTTCGCTCGCGGCAAGCCTCGAGAAGTGCCAGACACCTGGATTCGATTGGGAACGATATTGGCGGCGAGCGCTGATCTCTGCCATTGCGGCCCGTGAACTGGCCGAGGAAGGCGGGTGTGCGGGGCTGGCTGACGAAGCGTATCTTGGTGCCTTGATGCAGGACATCGGTATGGTTGCGATGCATCAGGCACTCGGTACGCGCTATGACAAGGTTGTCGCACTGACCGGTGGCGACCACAGCCTGCTTACACAAACAGAAGTCAACGTTTTCGAGATCGGGCACCCGGATGTGGGCGCGCATTTGGCCGAACGCTGGCGTCTGCCGCGTCAACTCTCGATACCCATTCGCTTTCATGAGCGTCCGACCGCAGCCCCAACCGAAGAAGCCATGCTGACGCGTCTTGTTCATCTCGGTTCGATTGCGCATGATGTGGTGACCGATACCGACCCGAGGCCGGCGCTGCGCAGGCTGTACGAACGCGCAGCGGACTGGTTGGACCTTGCGCCCGGGCAGATCGATGCAGTGGTCCGGCGGGTGGGCGCCAAGGCCAAGGATCTTGCGAGCGTCTTTGGCGTGCGGATCGGGCCACCGATCGATGCCGAGCGGATTCTTGCCGCTGCCGATGAACGCCTGCACTTCATCACGCGGAGTGAAGGCGGAACGAGCAGCGCGATACAGCATGGAGCCGAAACCAACGGTTTTTTACCGGGCGCGGTGCGCGACCCGCTCACTGGTGCGGTGACGCGTGAAGGGTTCATTCAAGGCTGCCGGCGCGGATTTGAACTTGCGATTCAGCGTCACGAGCCACTCACGCTCGTGACCATCGCGATCGAGAGTCTTGATGTCGTCGAGACTCAGTTTGGGCAAGTTGCGCGTGATGAAACCGTGATTGGTGTCGTGACGCTCGTAAACAAGATTTTCGAACCTATGGGCGGACTGGTGTGCAGGCTTGCGGCGAGTGTGCTTGGGGTTGTTGCGCCCGGGACTGATGAGCCGGCTGCGAAACGAGCCATGCGAGAAGTGCAGGAGCAGTTGCTGTCATTCTCGAAGCACTGGACGCCGGACTCGAACAACGAGCCACTGCCGATCACCATCTCGGGCGGTATTGCTGTTCTGAACAGGGAAACGCAGAATATCTTCTCTTCGAGCGATCAGGTGATCAAGGCTTCGTCGGACGCGGTCAAGGCGGCGCGGTCGGCCGGGGGCAACTGTGTGCTTGTGCATGCGCCGCGGCAAGCAGCCTGAGCGTTGAGGTTTGACACGATCAAGCCGAAGTACGCCCCCCGTGCGAGATCAAGCCGATCAAGCCGGAATCAGCCGCCCTGTCGTGCGCTGCGTGAATGGATACAGGCTCGCCACTTCGCGCAGGTCGTCGATGGTGACGCTTTCGATGCGTTCGAGTTCCTCTTCGAGCGAGCGGTGCCGCCCGTGCGCCAGCCACTGGCGGCCGATGCGCTGCATGCGATCGTTGGGGCGTTCGCCGCTGAGCGTCGCACTCGTTGCAATCTTCATGCGCATCTTCTCGAGGTCGGCCGGGGTAAGTGAATCGACGAGCGAGAGCAACTGCTGGTCGATGATGGCTTCGATTTCGTCGAGCCGATCCGGGTCGCCACTGGCGTAGACGAAGTAGTCACCCGTGCCCTGATGCGCGTCGTACGCCGACTGGGCTTCTTCGGCGATGCCGGTTTCGATCAGCGCCCAGTGCAGGCGGCTGTTGTCCGAGCCACCAAGAACCTGCATCAGAAGTGACGCGGCATAACGTCGATCATCCTGCACCGCGGGCGCGGGCATGATCGAAATGACATACG
Source organism: Phycisphaeraceae bacterium (assembly GCA_019636795.1). NCBI lineage: Bacteria > Pseudomonadati > Planctomycetota > Phycisphaerae > Phycisphaerales > Phycisphaeraceae > Phycisphaeraceae bacterium. The sequence continues at coordinate 137,045 of JAHBWW010000007.1, read as the reverse complement.
CGCGATTGACTCGTTCATCGCGCATGGTGAGGCTATCGGAGTGTGTTTGCGGGCGAGCGTCGTTGCGTGTCGCGCCGGTTCTGACCCACGAGCCGCACAAGTCTTCGATCATTTTGACCGTCGCGTCAAAGTCCACGCGTCCGGCCAGACTCAAGACCGTATTGTCAGCCGAGTAGCGCTGCGCGAAGTACTGCATCATCTGATCGCGCGATAGTGCCGAGACCGATTCAGTGGTGCCAAGCACACGGTGTCCGAGCGGATGGTCGGCATAGTGCTTTGCAACGCAGGCTTCATAGAGCACCCAGAACGGATTATCCTTGTACATCGCGATTTCTTCGAGAATCACGTTCTTTTCGAGGTCGAAATCCTCTGTGCGAAGGGCAGGCCGGAGCATGCGAGCGAGCAGCTGCGTGGCGTTTGGCAGATACTCCGGAAGGACCTGGGCGTGAAAGCACGTCAGTTCATTGGACGTGTATGCGTTGTTGCGAGCGCCGATCTCGTCGAAGAGGCGGTTGATGTCGTCGGCCGAGAGATCGTCGCTTCCCTTGAACATCATGTGTTCGAGAAAGTGGCTGACTCCCATGATTGCGGGCGCCTCATCGCGTGCGCCGGTGTTGACGAAGAAACCGACAGCCGAGGAGTGCGCGTCGGGGTCGACCTCAGCGATGATCCGCAGTCCATTGGCCAGTTGGTGCTGTTGAAAGGTGATCGGCATGCGGACAGTGTACGGGGCGAATCGTGCTATTGCCCGAGCCAGGCACGGAGTGCAGCATCGAGCTGCCGGGCGTCCATTCCGTAGGCCGATGTCAGAGCGTCGCGGTCGTTGCGTCCGCTTGAGTAACTGGCCATGAGAAGCCCGAGGCGTGTGTCGCCAGCTGGGAATGGTCCCCGCCGCAGAAAGTCCACGGCCAGATGCGAGAGTCGGTAGTTTTCACCTTCGCGGGCGTCGTTTGAGGCCGACGCGCTCCACCCCGTCAGCCTGCTGAACACTCCATCCGACACGCCCTTCTCAACCCCCAAGGCACGCACCCGTTCATGGTTCCAGGGCTCGGGTCTGCTCCCAGCCGCGACCGATTCGGCAAACCCTTCGCTCAGCCACCGGGGTTGGCGCTCGAACATCGCTGAGTGAACGATATGGACGTATTCGTGGGTCATCACCTGCCGCATCTGCGATGTCTGAGCGATGCGCAGAATGATGCGATTGACCTCGGCCTGTCCACCCATGTACGAGTTGCTCGCCAGTGACGAGAACGCGCGGTGATCCGCAAGGTACAGGCGAATCGGTGCCATGTGTACCTTGCCCAGCACACTGGCGGCACCATCCCTGGCCTGCTCGGCTGCACGCGACAGAATCTCGATCACCTCGGCACCGGTCCCAGACGTGTCCGATGCACGCACCGTGGCATCGAACATTGGATAGGTGTAGAACGTGTCACTGCCGAAACGGATTGAGCGCGGCGCACCGCCAGCATCGGCCAGCGACAACTTCGCAATCTCGGCTGCCCGCGCCGGGTCACGCGAGAACTCGGTCAACCATTGTTCATACTCACGGCCCTGATCCGCTCGCATGCCGCTGAGCGTGTATGCAGCACCGAACATCGCGCTCATCAGGCGATCGGCTTCCTTGATGCCCCAGTTGTCCTTGGCTGCCGGCGCGGTGCGTAACTCCTTGACGAAAAGCCCGAGCGCCTGAGGCTCGCCCCGATCGGCGAGCACATAGATGGCTGCCTGTCGGATCATGGCGGTGCGCGAGTCCAGAAATGGCTTGAGCACAGCCTCTGCGTTTTCGAATGGTTTGGTTCCGAGTGATCGAACTAGAAACGCCACCTCAGCGCTGTTCGCGCGAGCGTCAAGCCCGCCGATGGTCTCGAGTACACGCTGGGCGCTGCCTTTTTTCATCATCGATTCGAGCCCGAGCGGCCGGAGCATGGGGTTCCCCGAAACGATCAGACCTCGGCAGAACTCCGCAGCCGTGCCTTCATGAAGCCCCCACATCGCATCTACCAGTTGCTCAGCCTCGCGCACGTTCCCATTGGCCAGCGCCCGCTCGATTTCGCCGATCGACCCCGATGCCGACGCACGGCGAGTCGCGAACTCTCCCAGTGGTACCTTTGGCTGCAGCGCAGGATCCGGCACTTCTTCGCTCAACTGCACAATCAGATCGCGCATCGCACCCGGCTCGATCCCCACATACCGAATCGCGCCATGCCGATCGACAACCACGTTCCCGCCTCGATCCCCGAACCCGAAGGCAGCGCACAGCGACGAACCATCGTCAATGAGCACATGCCCCGGCATCGCCCGTCGATCGAGCACCCGCTGAACTCTCTCCTGCTCTTCCTTCGGATGCAGCGCGACGATGACTACGCCCTCGACGCCATCGAGCGCTTCGCCGATCAGCGTGACGGCACGCTGAGCATTTGCATCACGCAGGGTCCAGTACTGAATCACCGCCACGCGACCACCAAACGACGCGATCGCGTCACGCGACCCGCTCAGCAGCACCCCGTGCTCGCCAAAGCCGTCAAACCCGACGCCGATGCGGCTTTCGAGTTCCGTCCTCGCTTCGGCCGGAAGCCTCGACAACGCCTGTCGCGGTAACTCCGACTGCGACGGCGGCCCAGCCAGTACCGCGACACTTGCACACACCAACATCAGGACGATTGCACCTGTTCTCATGATTTATGACCTTACGCTGACCATCCACGCCCGGTTCTTGCCTTCCGATTGCTTTCGAGAGCCGCGACCAGTGCCTGACTTACCTCGGCCGGTTCTTGTGCACCGCACACCGCACTACTCACCGCAACGCCACAGCACCCGCTCGACACCAACTCCCCGACATTCTCGGGCGAAATCCCACCGATTGCAACGTGCGGCAGGTTACACACCCCGGGTGCCGCGACAAACTCGCGAATCAGATTCGGACCCGCGATGGTCGGCTTGTGCTTGGTCGTCGTTGCAAACATCGGCCCCAGTCCGACATAGTCGGCTTCCTGATCGACTTCGCTCAGCGTGCTTGCCGAGATGCCAACGATGAGCCGCCCGCGCGAAACTTCGCGCACTATTCGAACCGGAAGATCCGTCTGCCCGACATGCACGCCCGTTGCTCCAGCCGCGAGCGCCACATCGACCCGATCATTGATGATCACATCGGCCCGGCCCGCGATAAGTTCGACAAGCTCGCGCGCCCGCGCGACAAGTGCCCGATCCGTCATCCCCTTTTCACGCAGTTGCACACAATCGGCCCCGCCAATCAGCGCCTGAGCCACAATATCGCGCCACGACCAATGGTCACACAGCGACTCGGTCAACAGCACGCACAATGCCCACTGCCGCCCCTTTCGTGCCAGGCAGAGTCGTACCTCCCGCTCAAGCGTGTACACGCGATATCGCAAGCCTTCGAATGTTCCGCCTTGCTCGCGTGTCTTGGCCAATTCCTCAATCACGCGCAGCGCCTCGCTGACCCGTGCTGCAGCCGCCGCAGCCACCGCATCGAGCGACGCACGCGATCGCTCACCCTCGGTCGAGATCGTGGTTCCGACATCGCCCGGCGTGTCGCGCGATGCGACCCGCTCGAGCCCGCTGAACCCCAGCCCTTCGACCGCAGCGGTCAAGGCGTGTCGCAGTTCCTTCCCCTCGCGCGCAAGCCCCGCATCCTGGGCTTCGAATCGTGCCAGATCTTCCAGAACCCGCAGCCCCTCTCGGGCTCGATTGAAATTCGCATCAATCATCCGCAACATACAATCCGTTTCCCATCTGTAGTGGTCCGCAAGGCTTGACAGGCCCAGAATAGGTTATGGCCCAACCGTACGACCTCGTCCCCCAGCCCGAGTCCCCGCGTCTGCCGGGCAAGGTCGGGGTCTTTCCCGGCGAGGACGAACTCATCGATGCTGTCGCATCTGACCTTTTTGTCCAGGCTTCAACCTGTGTCCGCTCATTTGGCGACTTTCATCTGGCAATCTCTGGCGGTTCGATGATCGAGAAGGTCTGTATGCGCCTCATGGTCGATCCCAAGTTTCGCAGCATGCCCTGGTCGCGCACTCAACTCTGGATCGCATCCGATCCGCTTGATCTGGGCGAGCCTGCCCTCACTGCGACCCGGATTGTTCGAGAGATCCTGCTCGACCACGCGGGCATTCCGCGCAGCCAGACTCACGTCTTTCCTGTGGATTGCGCATTGAGCCTCGAAGACTACCAGCGCGAAGTCTGCGAGCATCTCGAATGGCGCGAGCGCGGGCACGATCGCCTCGACTTTATTGCTCTGAGCCTCGACCAGGACACGCTCTACAGCGGCCTCGAACCGGTCGATTCAATCGAACAGGGAACCGTGGTCTCGCGTTTTCGCTCAGCGCAAGGGCTCGAACACGCCGCCATGACGCCGTGGTTTGTCAGTGCCGCCCGCTTTGTGGCGCTGCTCGCCGGAGGTGCCGAGTGCCGCGATCGCATCGCCAGCCTCACCCAGCGCTATGCCAGTTCGCACGACGCTCCGGGCGTGTCGCTCATCGACGGGATTCAGTGCTGGTATATCGATCGCAACATCCTGGCCGATGGGTCTGAGTCATGACCCAGATTCAGCCCAACGCCCGCGTCTCAGTCCGCATCGCGTACGAAGACGACGATGTGCTTGTCGTCGAGAAGCCATCGCGCGTTGTCACCATGCCCGGCATCGGGCACGAGCACGATTCACTGCTCAACGGCCTTTTCGCCACGCACGGCAGCCGACTTGCCCAACTCGGGGGCGATCGGTCCTTTGGCCTGTTGCACCGCCTCGACCGCGAAACCAGTGGCCTCGTGATCGTCGCGCTGCGTCAGCAGGCCTACGAACACATCTTCCAGCAGTTCAAACAACGAAGCATCGCCAAGTTCTATTGGGCCCTCGTTCACAAGCCCCCACGCACCGACCGCGGCGTCATCCGTCTGGCCATTGAGGAAGTCTCCACGCGAGTCGACAAGTACACCACTCGCAAAATGGCCCGTATCTCGCGCTCGGGCAAGCCGGCGCTCACAGCGTACCGCGTCCTTCAGAACAACGATCTTGCAGCACTTATCGAAGCCCGCCCCGTCACCGGGCGGCTCCATCAGGTGCGCGTTCATCTTGATGCCATCGGGTGCGCGATTCTCGGCGACGAGTGGTACGGGCCGCGCGCCGTTGCAGACGCTGCTCCCAGACTCGCACTGCACGCCCATCGATTGCGATTTGTGCATCCCATGACCGGCCAGCCCGTGGATGTCCGATCACGCTGGCCCGGCGACCTCAAACGCACGCTCACGCGTGTTCGCCTGATGCGCCCCGATCTCGCGCCCGAATCACAGGAGCGCGCTCATGAGGCGAGCAGCGATCCCATCGGCCAGGATGATCCCACGCTCGGTGATGGTGATGATTGAATCTTCACGCTGGATCAGCCCTTCGTCGCGCACACGTCCGATCTCCTGCTCCAGTGCTTGGCAGAACTGCGGACAATCACTCGCGCAGTCTCGAAGCAATCGGTCTGCATCAAGCCCCTCCGCCAGGCGAAGCCCCGTCATGATGCGCTCGCGCAGGGCACGCGCCGCATCTGGTGGTTCGTGATCGGTGATGGACGCGAATCCGTTGCAATCATCGCTCAAGTAGGTCTCAAGATGGGGCGTGTTTTTCCAACGATGACCGCCGACGTGCGCCGATGCTGACGGTCCGGCTGCAAGCCAGTCGTCCTGCCTCCAGTACGCGAGGTTGTGCCGGCATGCCTGGTCGGGTCTGGCGTAGTTGCTCACTTCGTACCGCTCGAATCCGGACTCGCGCAATCTTTGTCCCGTCAGTTCAAACATTTCGATCTCTGTCTCTTCGGGCGTGGGTTCAAACTCACCACGTTCGAGCCGGGCGGTCATCGCTGTCCGAGGTTCATACGTCAGGTTGTAGCACGAGACATGATCGGTGCCGAGCCTGATGGCTGTATCCAGATCGTGCGACCAGTCCGCGAGGGTCTGGCCCGGAATGGCGTAGATCAGATCAATCGAGATTCTGTCGATCGCTGCTTCGCGCGCCAGACCGATCGCCCGTGGCACGCTTTCGAGTCGATGCACGCGCTCGAGGGTCTTGAGGTGTACGGGGTTGAATGACTGAACCCCCAGACTGAGACGATTGACTCCGCCAGCCTTGAGCACCGCCATCAGTTCCGCCGAAGCCGTCTCCGGATTGCACTCAACTGTGAACTCGCACTGGCTCGAAAGCACAAAGTGCTCATGCAATTCCTTAAGAAAAATCTGCCATAATTCAGGGGCCAGCAGGGTTGGGGTGCCTCCCCCGACGAAGATGGTCTCCAGATTTCCCCCCCAGGGCGAAATCGCGCGGATTTCTCGCACCAGACGTTCGACAAATTGCACCTGACGATCCTGCCGATCGACCAGGCTGTAGAAATCACAGTAGTGGCACTTGTGCGAGCAGAATGGCACATGAAGGTACAACGACCGAACGCGGCCTGGCAGCACCCCTTGAAATGGGTACGAGGCATACACTGTGGAACGTTGCCTGAGCGAGATGGATGAGGTATTGTGCGGCATCAGCGAGTGCCCGAAACCGACCGGGCAGACCAGCCAGGACTGGTTCAAACTCCACTGTCGGACCATCGGCCTGAAAGGATATGCGAAGCGTGCAGGTTGAACTCGTACAGGTCAGCGCGACTGGCAAACTCGCCATGCAGGCCCTCAAGCCGGGCCGTTACGTCCTTGGCCGCGACACTCAGTGCGCCTTGCGCGTTCCCGACGGGCAGGTATCACGCCAGCATTGCGAGTTCGAGGTCCGTTCCGACGGAATCTCGCTTCGCGATCTGGGATCACGCAATGGCACATGGGTCAACACGACCCGCGTCGAGCGAGCATCGCTGCGTTCGGGCGACCTGATCGCCATCGGGCCACTCGTGCTCGTTGTGCGCATCGATGGCGACCCGGAACACATCGATCCCGTCCTGCTCTTTGAACAAGGACGCCCACGCGGGGAGGATGCGCCACCCAAGCCTGTCAAGCAGCCCAAATCGGCGCCCAGGCCCTCGGTCATGGACGACGATGAAACCTCCAACGGCGTGCGCAACGACGAGAGCTCGATCATCGATTTCGACTTCGACTTCCGCGACGACAACGACGATCAGCCACCGCTTTGAACAGCTGAGACTTTCGCGCCCGTCACTTTGTCGGTGGTTGCGCAGGTTTAATGTCGGGCACCCGCACCGCAGTCCCGCACGCCTTGCAGCGCACGGTTTTTCCGCGGGCAGAGTCCGGCACCGCCAGCACCTTCCGACAGTTCAAATTGGGGCACATGATGCGCACGTTCTGTGACGACATAGCCGCTTGCTCCTCCGCAATTGACCTATCGACTCATTCGCAATCGTGCTTCACATGCAAGTCTCTCGTTCGAGACATTTGATCCACCTGCGTCACAGACCAGATTCGAGCACGTCCGATCATGCGGCTTTGCCGTCCTGCGACGCCCTATTGTCTTCTCGGTCTGCAATGCAAGGGTTCGGCCCGCATCACAGACCGATAAGCCACAGTCGAGGAGTACATGCCGGTGAAGTCCGACAGAGAGCACGCAAGCACCGCCGTCATCGGGTTGCAATGGGGTGATGAAGGCAAGGGCAAACTCGTTGACGTTCTCGGGCGCGATCACGACGCGGTTGTCCGCTACAACGGCGGCGCCAACGCAGGGCACTCGATCGTCATCGGAGGAGAGCGATTCGCCGTCCACCTCATTCCAGTAGGGGTCTTCCTCCCGGGAGTCCTCGCGGTCATCGGCAATGGCGTGGTCATCGATCCGGAAACTCTGGTCCGCGAACTCGAGGGCCTCGAAGCACGTGGGATTGATACCTCGGGCTTGAGGATCTCGTCGCGCGCGCACATTGTCATGCCTTACCACAAGCTCGAAGATGCGGCTCGCGAGGAGCGTGCCGGGGCTGATGGCAAGGCAATCGGCACCACCCGCCGCGGCATCGGTCCCGCGTACGCCGACAAGGCCCAGCGTCGTGGCGCGATCCGCGTGATCGACCTGCTCGATGCCCAGCGTCTGCGTGAGCGTGTCGAAGAAGCCTGCCGCATCAAGTCTGCCATGTTTCCCGGTGGTGGTGAGGAACTTGACCCAAAAATGCTGATCGCCCGACTTGGGCCGATCATTGAGCGGCTGCGCGCGCACGTCTGCGACACAACGTACCTGCTGCACGATCTGCTCGCGCAAGGTCGAAGGCTGCTCTTTGAGGGGGCCAATGCCACGCTGCTGGATGTCGATCACGGCACATATCCCTATGTGACCGCGTCCAACGCATCGGCTTTGGGAATCCCGGCCGGTACCGGCGTTCCGATGTCACACGTTTCCACCATCATTGGTGTCGCCAAGGCGTATTCGACCCGCGTTGGTGCGGGCGCAATGCCGACGGAACAAGTCAACGCGCTGGGCGATCGCATTCGCGAGCGTGGGCGCGAGTATGGAACCACAACCGGCCGCCCGCGCCGTGTTGGATGGATTGATCTCGTCGCGCTGCGATACGCTGCGATGATCAACGGCATCACCCATCTCGGTGTCACGCTTCTTGACGTTCTCGAAGGGCTGGACGAACTGCACCTGTGCGTCGGTTATCGCACCGGCGGGGGAGTGACGAATCGATTTCTTCCTGACGGGCGCGAACTGGCGCGGGTGGAAGCGGTGTATGAAACCATGCCCGGGTTTTTCGGAGACATCTCGGGAGCGCGACAGATGTCGGACCTGCCGAAGGAAGCACGAAACTATCTGACGCGAATCGAAGAGTTTGTTGGGGTTCCGATCGGACTGGTCAGCGTCGGGCCCGATCGCAGCCAAATCGTGGATGCTGCGGGCATACTGGGCGCGCGGGCGGTGAACAGCGGATAACACCTCGGGGCGTACGGAGACTCAGAGTGGAGCATCGATGAGCATTGCAGGCGGCAAGGAGATCGCAAGTCAGAGCCCGTGGGCTTCGGATGCTGGTGCGCTCGAAGTTGTCTCCCGGATGCGCAATGTCAATCCGCATGCCGACCCGCTGTTGCACCTGCCCGATGTTCACCCGGCTCGCATTCCGCGGCATATCGCCATCATCATGGATGGCAACGGGCGCTGGGCAGCCAAGCAGGGATTCCCCCGCATTTTCGGGCACCGCAACGGCGCGATTGCGGTGCGCGAGACGGTTCAGCAGTGCGGCAGGATTGGCGTCGAAGTTCTTACGCTGTTTTCGTTCAGTTCCGAAAACTGGCGCAGGCCTAAGGACGAAATCGACGCGCTGATGTCGCTGTGCATTGCGTACTGCCAGGGTGAACAGGATGCGCTGCGGCAGGAGAATATCCGGGTCCGCGTGCTTGGCAGGCGGGCGGAACTTCCTGAAGAAGTCCGAAACGCCATCGCCGAACTCGAGCGTGTGACGGGTGCGTGCACCGGTCCGACGCTGTGCCTTGCGATCAACTATGGCTCGCGGGGCGAGATTGTCGATGCGGCCCGGGCTTTGGCGCGCGAAGCGCGCGATGGCACGCTCGACCCCGACACGATCGACGAGGCGGCGCTGGCCTCGCGCCTGTACACCAAAGACCTGCCCGATCCGGATCTGCTGATACGCACAGCTGGGCAGATGCGGGTGAGCAATTATCTTCTCTGGCAGATCAGTTATGCCGAACTGCACATTTCTGATGCTCTGTGGCCCGACTTTGGTGCCTCGGAACTCCATGCGGCCATTCGCGACTATGCCTCGCGCGATCGTCGTTTTGGCGCGATCGAGTCGCAACCTCCGCAGGCGTGACTGATTGTCGGTGAGCGCACCAGAACGTGCGACCGGCGAGATTGCTATTGTGTGCCCGTGCTGCGTCAACGATTGCTTCTGGGGCCTGTGCTGATCCTGCTGATCGTTCTCGGCTCATGGCTCGACGACGCCATCGATCGGACCGCCCTCCCTGCGTGGGCAGCCGAACTGCTTCAACGTCCGACCTGGCCGCCCGGAACGATCGTGTTTATGGTGGTGAGTCTGCTGGCGGTCGGTGGGGGGCTGGAACTGTCGCGGATCTATCGCGAGAAGAAGATCGCTGTGTCGCGGCGTGTGGTGATCACACTGGCGCTTTCGGGCCTTTCGATTATTGCGTTTCTTCCCAAGTCGCTCGATGGCACGACGGCGGCTGCGATCATGAACTCGGCGGTGACGCTGGTGCTCATCGGGTCGCTCGCGTTCTACAGCCGGCACAAGCAGGTCGAGGGGATGGTGACGGCTGCGGGGGGGGCGTTGTTTGCGTTTGTGTATCTTGGCATGATGTTCGGTTTTCTGGTGCTGATCCGGCGTGAGGAAAGTGCGTGGGTGGTGTTGTGGGTGCTGGTCTCGACCAAGGCGAGCGACATCGGGGCGTATTTCGTTGGGCGGAGCATCGGGCGGCACAAGATGATCCCGTGGCTGAGCCCGGGCAAGACATGGGAAGGCTTCTTTGGCGGGGTCATTGCCTCGGCGGGGGTGGCGGCTTTGGGGGCGTGGCTGTTGAGCCGTTCGGGGGCAGCGGAGATACCGCCGATGGCGGGCGTGATATTTGGGATTGTCTTCGGGGTTGTCGGGCCTGTGGGGGATCTGGTGATGAGTCTGGTCAAGCGGGACGCGGGGATCAAGGATGCCGGGTCATCGCTTCCGGGGTTCGGGGGTGTTTTGGATGTGATTGACTCGGTGCTGCTGGCGGCTCCGGCTGCGTACTGGCTGCTGCGCCTTGTGTAGTGAGGAAAGTGTGCTAGAATGTCAGGCATGCGTCACGAGGGGCGTCATCCACATCGAGAACGATCGCGGGTTGCCCGTTCGATCTGGTCCGTGGCGCGTAGCAGACGGTGGATCGGTCGGGAGAACTGAATGAACGTCACGCTCAAGTTGCTCAGGGTGTTCCGGGTAGATCAGCAGATTCGCGGGCTCCAGAGCCGACTTCGGACTGCCGAGCGATTCCTCGGGGAACAGGTCAAGCAACTCTCGGATATCGATTCGAAACTCGTCTCCATCACAGGCCAACTCAGACAACTCAAGGCCAGCACGTCGAACACCGGAGGTGAGGTCGAACGCATTGATGCCCATGTGGCTGAACTGCGCGACCGTATGAATCTGGCCAAGACGAACAAGGAATACAAGGCCCTGCTCACCGAGGTCAACACGTTCAAGGAACGCAAGACCGCGATGGAAGAATCTCAACTTGAGCAGATGGAAAAGATTGAACAACTTGAGGCGCAACTGATCGAACTCGAGGCGGCGAAGGTCGAGCGCTTGAAACTCCGCGATGTTGCTGAGCAGGATCGCGCCAAGCGGTCCGACGAGATCAAGGACCGTCTGGCCGAACTGGTGCGCGAGCGCGAGCAACTGGTTGCCGATGTGCCGGTTGACGCGCTGAATATCTATACCAAACTGGTTGAAGAGCGTGGCGACGAGGCCATGGCGCCGCTTGAGGTGATCGACCGCAAACGGCATGAGTACATCTGTGGCTCGTCGATGATGTCGGTCCCCATGGAGACCGCGATGTCGCTGATGGCGGGCAAGTTGACGCTCAGCCCGAATGACGGGTGCATCCTGTACCTGACTGAAGAAATGTCCAAGTCCTTGTCGGCCAGCGCTGCCAAGAAGTGATCGGGGTGCTTGTGGGCGGCTGAGCCGTTTGCGGTGTGTACTGCGTGCGCCCTCTCATTCAAACAAGGCATCGTGGCCATAGTCGGCTGGTGCGGCACGAACCCCGCGACCGATGTGCAATGCTCCCGCAGCCGTCAGGGCCCGCCCACGCTTGGTGCGCGACAGGAACCCGATCTGAAGGAGGTATGGCTCGACCACGTCTTCGAGGGTGCCGGCGTCCTCGTTCATGGTTGCGGCGACGGTTTCGAGCCCGACGGGTCCGCCCTGATAGGTTGTGCCGATGATGCGCATATAGGCACGGTCAAGTTCGTCAAGTCCGAGGTGGTCGACGCCTTCGAGTTTGAGGGCGGCGTCGACAACCGGTGTGGAAAACACGCAATCGGCGCGGACCTGTGAAAAATCGCGGACGCGGCGCAGGAGGCGATTGGCGATGCGGGGCGTGCCTCGGGAGCGGTTGGCGATGCGGGCGAGGGAACCGGCTGCGGGCACAACACCCAGAAGGTCGCTGCTTCGTTCCAGAATCGTCAGCAGTTCGTGCTCGTTGTAGTAGCGCAGGTGATGGACGATGCCGAAGCGCGAGCGCAGGGGGGCACTGAGCAGCCCGGCGCGCGTGGTGGCGCCGATGAGGGTGAACGGCTGACAGTTGATCTGTACCGTGCGCGCGTTGAGGCCGGTGTCGAGGCAAATGTCGATCCGGAAGTCTTCCATCGCGGGGTAGATGAACTCTTCGACCGCGACGGGGAGACGGTGGATCTCGTCGATGAACAGGACATCGCCACGTTCGAGGCGGGTGAGGCAGGCGACCAGGTCGGTGCCTCGGGCCAGAGCGGGGCCGGAAGTTGTGTGCAGCCTTGACCCCATCTCTCGGGCGATGACGTGGGCCAAAGTAGTTTTGCCCAGGCCCGGGGGCCCGTGCAGCAGGACGTGGTCGAGGGGTTCATCGCGCTGGCGCACGGCTTCGATGGCGATGCTCAGGCGCTCGATCAACTCCGGCTGACCGACGTATTCGCTCATGCGCTCGGGGCGCAGCGACCAGTTGAGGCGCTCGTCTTCGGGGTTGGAGACCGCTTCGGCGGAGATGATGCGATCGGTAGCCATGTGCAACAGTGTATCGTCTGTTCGGGCTTCGATGGGTCAGTCGAGCGGAAGCCCCTTGTTCTTCCAGATTCGGAGGAGCTGTTCGAGGGAGATGGGTTCCCAGCGCCGGCCGTCGTCAAACTCTGATCCGATGATCGCGCCGGTTTCGTCGAGCGTGAAGGTCTGGCGTTCTGCATCTGTGTTCAGACGTGTTTGCAGCTTCCATCGACCTTTCCGCCCCGGCGATTCGTGCAGCGAATCGGTGCGGAGGCGGATGGTGCCGGATGTTGTCTGATAGGTATAGAACGCGTAGTCGGTGGGGATGCCGACCTTGACGAGCAACTGGGGGAGAATCAGGCTCTCGACCACGGAGAGGTAGCCTTCGCCCTCGATTTGCGGGCGAATGGTGGTGGCGGCTGACGACTTGGGAATGATCTGTACCGTGAGGTCGTCATCGCTGCGCGCGCCGATTTCCTGCCAGCGGCTGATGTCTTTCTCGCGGCGGATTGCCATGTTGACGACCCAGGCTTCTTCGCGTCGATCGAGGGAGAGGAAGTAGGTTGAGCGGGTGTCGATCACGCCTCCGAGTTCGAGCAGGCGGGCATCGATCTGCACGATGTACCCTTCCTGAAGGTCGTTGGCGGTCCATTTGTCGCGTGGTTTTTTGGCGGTCAGATCGCCGCGATGCCCGACGCGGGCGGTGACCCGGCGGTACCCGATTTCGGAGTCATCGAGCACGGAGCCCGTGCCGCCGGAGGTATAGAGCCTTTCCCAGCGCTCGCCGTGCTTTTCAAAGATCTCGCGGTAGTCGGATTCGGTGAGGCGTTCAAGGGCGTGGATGCCGGCGGAAATTGCGGCCACTCGGCGGGCAGCGAGGTTGGCCGGATCTTCGATTTCGACAGAGGCGAGCATGACTTCGTACATCTCCCGAGCGGGCTCGAAGGTTGAAAGTGAGGTGAATAACTCAAAAAGCACGAATCGTCCTGGTCCCGTCATGAGGAGGGTGGATCCCCGCAGGGTGGCATCGCTGTTTCCTTCGCGCGGGATTGCGACGTAGGCGTGGTCTGATTGGAAACCTCCAACGGTGAAGGACTTGTTGCGGGACATGACAGCCGCGCTGGTGCCGACGACTTGAAGTTCGCGGTTACCCTTGGAATCACGTCCGACCCTGGGGTCGTCGGGATCGGTGATGAACCCGTGTCGGGGAGAAATGGCGAGAAGTTGGGTGATGATTTCGTCGGCGACGGTGGTGACGTCGAGTTGGAGGTTTTTGGAGCGTCGTTCCTGAACGACAACCATGCCAAGGTCGTTTGGGAGCTGAATGCGGGTGGATGCGATTTTTTCGTAGACTGCGTTTTCGGCCACTGAGCCGATGGGCATGGAAATCGTGACACCGACAGCCTCGACGCGGAGGGGATCCGGGGCGAGTGCAACCCCTTTCTGAGGGGGTTGGGGTGGATTTGGATTGCCCTTAGGCTGTGCGAAACAGACCGGGCTGGTCAGGGTGAGCAGGACACTGGCAACCAAACGAAGGCTCATGGTCAGGTCTCCTTCCGGGGGTACGCGGTGCTCGCGGGCCCGGGGTGAATGAGTCGTGTGTGCGAGAGCGGGGAAGGCTATGAAAAAATGTTCGGTTCAAACGAGGGTATGCGTTGACTAATGAGCCTGATGTTCTACTCTTCGGGGCTTGTCCCGGGACGGTTCTGCGATCCGGGCGTGGACCTGGTCGAGGCACGGGTGGCCTTGGGGGTCGTCAGTGGTGGATTCCGTCGGGCATTGCGCCAGCGGCACTGAGCGAGTTGTCTCCGCCGATTCACGATGGATCGGTTGGGCATGGTTGTTGTTCGCTAGACCTCACGCGGTGTGAGGGCTATTGTTTCGGCCCGGGATTTGGTTCCGGGATTTAGGAAAAGGCACGTTGCACTTATGACCGGTGGCAAGATCCGAATTCGGATGGAGGCGTATGACCACATCGCTCTCGACGCTTCGGCGAAGGAGATTGTGGATCATGCCAAGCGCACCAACGCGAAGGTGAAGGGCCCGATTCCGCTTCCGACGCGGATTGAGCGCTACACGGTGTTGCGCGGTCCTTTCATCGACAAGAAGAGTCGCGAACAGTTCGAGATTCGCACACACAAGCGGGTGATCGACATTGTCGAGCCCAACGCACGCACGGTCGAGGCTCTTAATCGCCTCGTCGTTCCTGCTGGTGTGTTTGTGCGTATCAAGGCGTGATGTTTCGGCCGCTTGCCTCTCGAAGGGAGCGGCCTTTTCTTTGGGGCGGGATGGTCCTGACCCCGACAGCAAGACTTCCTCTGCGGCTTTGCGTTTGAACGCACTGCGAGCATGAAGCGGCCTCGGATGAGGCGAAGGATTCGACGATGTCAGTGATGCTGATGGGAACCAAGTTGGGAATGACCCGTGTGTTCACGGAGGACGGCAAGAGTGTGCCGGTGACCGTGATCGAACTTGGTCCGTGCGTCGTCACGCAGATCCGGACGAACGAGAAGGACGGCTATTCGGCTGTGCAGATCGGGTATGGAGCGATGAAGGCTCGCAACTCGACGATCCCGATGATCGGGCACGATGCCAAGGCGGGTGCAGATCCTCTTCGGCGGCATGCGGAGTTCCGCTGCACCGAGGAAGAGGCTTCGAAGTTCGAGCTCGGGCAGACACTCGGGATCGAGGCGATTGAAGGGATCGGATACGTCGACGTCATTGCCAACAGCAAGGGTAAAGGCTTCGCGGGTGTGATGAAGCGGTACGGGTTCAAGGGTCAGCAGGCATCGCACGGCGTGGAGCGCAAGCACCGTTCGCCGGGGTCGATCGGCGGGCACGCGACCAACCGCGGTTTTTCGGGCAAGTTGAAGAAGGGCAAGAGAATGTCGGGGCGCTTGGGTGACGAGCGCGTCACGGTTCGCAGCCTCGATGTGGTTCGTATTGACAAGGATCGGAATTTGCTGCTGGTCAAGGGGCCGGTGCCGGGTCCGAACAAGAGTATTGTGCAAGTTCGCAATGCCGTGCGCCTGAATACAAGCAAGCAGGGCAAGACGGCTGGGAAGTGATTTGAGACGCGGTGAGAAGCGGTTTCTCGCCGTGTTGTCCGGAAGGTCCGAAAGGAAACCGCCGGACGAAGACAAGTGTGTGCCCCCTTGTGGGGCGTGGAGCAGCCGAGTCGATTTCGGGCTGGCGCACCGGGCGAAACGCCTGGGGTCGGGAGACCGACAAGAGCGTTCAGGACGAATAGGCGAAGCAATAGTCTCCCGGTCAATTGTGGCCGGGTGAACAAAGGCGCTGGGCGAGGAAAGACATGATTGATGTCCCCGTCTACAACATGAACGGCACTTCGGTCGGCACAATGTCGATCGATGAGTCAGCCCTTGGCGGCACGGTCAATCCGGCGCTGATCAAGCAGGCATATGTTCGATATCACGCGAACCTGCGGCAGGGGTCTGCACGAACCCTGACCCGGGCGGAAGTCAGCGGCTCAAACCGCAAGATGTACCGCCAGAAGGGCACGGGTCGCGCACGACACGGCAACAAGAAGGTCCCGCACTTCCGTGGTGGTGGCCATGCCTTTGCCAAGAAGCGGGCGCGCGACGACTACCGGCTTGACATGCCCAAGAAGATGCGGCGTAAGGCGAATCGCAATGCGCTGCTCTCGAAGCTGCTCGACAACGAAGTGCGTGTGATCGATGGGTTGTCGTTCGCGACGCCTCGCACGAAGGACTTTGTGTCGCTGCTTGCGAACCTGGGGATTGACAAGAAGGCGTTGGTGGCGTTGTCTCCGGATGCGGACAAGAGCCGCAACGCGAGGCTGAGCGGGCGAAATGTCGAAACCGTTTCGCTGTGCCGGGCCGACGAGTTGAACTGCTTCGAGATGCTCAATCACCGGTTCCTGGTGATCGACAAGGGCGATCTTCAGGCGTGGCTGAGTGGTCCGTCGTCGCAGATTGACAAGTCGGCCAAGGTTGAGCCGATGGGCCGCCAGGCTGCTGGTGGCGAGGAGGCCGCGTGATGGAACTCTCGTACTACATCAAGCGTCCGCTGCTGACCGAGAAGAGCACGGCAGGGATGGAGCAGAACCACTACACGTTTGAGGTGGATCGGCGTGCATCCAAGACGGATATCAAGGCGGCGATCGAGTCGCTGTATGGCGTGAAGGTTGAAGCGGTACAGACACAGGTGCGCAAGAGCGCGCTGCGTCGAACGAAGTTCGGATATGTCAAGCCGTCCCCGACGAAGAAGGCCACGGTCAAGCTTCGTGAGGGCGACGTGATCGAGTTGTTCTAAGGAAGGTCGAAGATGTCGATTCGCGTATACAAACCGACAAGTGCTGGCCGTCGCAATGCGTCGGTGAACATGCACGAAGAAGTGACGAAGAAGACGCCCGAGAAGGGTCTTTTGCGTCCGAAGCCGAGCAAGGGCGGCCGCAACCATCACGGCAAGATCACCGTGCGTGGTCGTGGCGGCGGCGTGAAGCGCATGTATCGCATGATCGACTTCCGCCGGGGCGATCGCGACGGGATCGAGGGTACGGTGGTTGGAATCGAGTACGATCCCAATCGTTCGAGCCACATTGCGCTGATCGAGTATGCCGATGGGATCAAGCGCTATATCATCGCACCGATCGGGCTCAAGGACGGCATGAAGGTGATTTCGTCATCGACCGAAGCTGCGGAGCCTCAGGTTGGAAACTTCATGCCTCTGCGCTATATCCCGACGGGTCTGAGCGTTCACTGTGTGGAGCTTGAGCCTGGGCGTGGCGGGCAGATCTGTCGCTCGGCGGGTTCATCGGCCAGGTTGACCAACAAGGAAGGCCGATACGCGACTCTGGTGCTGCCTTCGGGCGAAATTCGTCGTGTGCCGATCGATTGCCGAGCGGTGATCGGGCAGGTCGGTAATACAGACCATCAGAATCGTCGCCTGGGCAAGGCGGGTTTGAATCGGAAGCTTGGGCGCCGGCCGAAGGTTCGCGGCGTTGCAATGAGCCACCATGCTCACCCGCTGGGTGGTGGTGAGGGTCGGAGCAAGAGCGGCCGTCCTCCGGTGAGTCCGTCGGGTGTCGAGGCCAAGGGCGGCGGCACGCGTAACCGGAAGCAGCACTCGCAGGATTTGATCATCCGTCGTCGCAAGAGCAAGCGGTACGGGCAGAAGCGGTAAGTTCGTGAAGGAATGAGGACGCATCAATGGGACGCAGTCTGAAAAAAGGTCCGTACGTCGACGAGAAGTTGTACATGAAGGTTGAGCGGCAGCGGCAGCAGGGTCGTCGCGAGCCGATCAAGACGTGGGCCCGCGCGTGCACGATTGTGCCGGAGTTTGTGGGCCAGACGTTTCAGGTGCACAACGGGCGGGTGTTCATGGATGTGTTTGTGACAGAGGACATGGTTGGGCACAAGTTGGGCGAGTTCGCGCTGACGCGCACGTTCCGCGGACACACGAACAAGAAGGAAGGGATCAAATCCGGGCGCTGATTGGCGTGCGGGGATCCTTCGGGAGTGATCGGTGAAGATTCGACACGAAAAACTCAAGCAACGTCTGGCCGCAAGCGGGCAGAGCATCGAGCAGTTGGCCCAGGCCATCGAGCGACCGGGGCTTTCCGGACCGCGCGCTCTGGCAGCGGCTCGCAACTGGGTCCGCGGCAGCGACCACCCGAAATGCACGAAGACAGACATCGAGAAGATCGCGGCGATGCTCGGGTGTGATCTGAGCGATATCACGCGGTTCACCAGCCAGGTTCGTCACCACCGTGGGAGCCCGCGCAAGGCCCAACTGGTGGCCGACATGATTCGTGGCAAGAGTTTCGTCGATGCCCAGAACATGCTGATGTTCAGTTCCAAGCGGGCAGCGGTGAACATTCGCAAGGCACTGGACGCGGCCCGCTCGGATGCCGAGATGGCGGGGATCGATCCCAATGCGTTGATCGTTGCGGAGAGTCGCGTGGATGAAGGGCCGCACATCAAGCGGTTCAGGCCGAAGGATCGTGGGCGTGCCCACCAGATTCTCAAGAGAACAAGTCACATTACTGTGAGTGTTGAGGAGCGTTCCTGATGGGACAGAAGACTCATCCATTTGGGTTCAGGCTCGGGGTGACGGAAACGCACCGCAGCCGCTGGTACGCGCCCAAGGCGTTGTATGGCGAACTTCTGATCGAGGACGAGAAGATCCGTCGATTTCTGGATCATCGCCTGAACCGCACGCCGCCAAACGCCGCGGTGAGCGACATTCTCATCGAGCGCACGCGCGAAGAGCTCAAGGTGATTCTCAAGACGGCGCGTCCTGGTCTGGTGATCGGGCCCAAGGGTGCGGAAGTCGATCGGATGACGGAAGAGCTGCAGCTGATGACGGGCCGCAAGGTTTCGATTTCGATTATCGAGATCAAGAATGCGGACATGAACGCGAAGCTGGTTGCCGAGAGCGTGGCCGAGCAGTTGTCGAAGCGGATGAGTTTCCGCCGCGTGGTCAAGAGTCGTGGCGAAGCGGTGATGCAGGCGGGCGGGCGTGGGGTTCGTATTCTGATCAGTGGCCGACTGGGCGGTGCGGAAATGAGCCGCAACCTGGATATTCGGCTCGGGTCGCTGCCTCTGAGCACGCTTCAGGCGAACATCGATTACGGATTTACCGAGGCTTCGACTGCGTACGGGCAGATCGGGGTGAAGGTGTGGATTTACAAGGGTGAGTATGCACCCGAGGTTGAAGAAGAACAGTCACGTGCTGCCGGGGCTCAGGCCAGGGCACGCGGTCGTCGTTGAGTCAAGCGAGTATCAAAGGGAATTAGACGATGCCTCCCTATAAGATTCCGAAGCGAGTCAAACACCGCAAAGAGTTTCGCCGCGTGCGTGAGCGCAAGGCGACGAAGGGCAACTACGTTGCGTTCGGGGACTATGGCCTCCAGGCGCTCGATCAGTGCTGGCTCAAGAGCAACTGCATCGAGGCGGGGCGTATTGCTGCTCAGCACTTCCTCAAGCGTGAGGGCAAGCTGTTCATACGGGTGTTCCCGGACAAGCCCGTGAGCAAGAAGCCGCTGGAAACGCGCATGGGCAAGGGCAAGGCTGAAGTGGATTACTGGGCGGCGCGTGTCAAGCCCGGGACGGTGCTCTTCGAGATCGCGGGGGTCTCGGAGCCACGTGCCAAGGAAGCGTTGGTGCGTGTGGCGATGAAGATGCCGATCCGTTGCCGGTTCGTGAAGCGTCGTCTGACGGTCTGATGATTTTGGGAGTGTGCGATGAATGGCGAGCAGGTTCGAGCATTGAAAGACGAAGAGATCGCGATTGAACTCAAGAAGTCGCGCGAGAAGTTGTTCCGTTTGCGTTCGCAGAGCGTGACGGAAAAGGTCGAGGACGTCTCGTCGATCGGGAAGGTTCGTCGCGATGTCGCGAGGCTTCTGACTGAGATTCGTTCGCGGGAGTTGGCGGGCCAGAGCAAGTAAGTCAAGCGGCGGGGTGTGCAGACGCCCCCCGGCTAAGGAACAGTGGTGATGAGCAAACAAGCCGAGCAAGTCAAGGGAATCCGGCAGGGCGTGGTGGAAACCGACGCGCGTGACAAGACGCGCAAAGTTGTTATTCACTTTCGTGCCCCGCACCCGAAGTACGGCAAGTACGTCAGCCGCCGGACCGTTCTCCATGTGCACGACGAGAACAACGAGTCGCACACGGGGGATGTGGTTGAGGTGGCACCGTGCCGTCCGATGAGCAAGACCAAGTTCTGGAAACTGGTCCGGATTGTAGAGAAGCGATCGGGCGAGTGATCGAGATCACGAGATGAATGGTTGTATCGCGGGGACGTGAATCCTCGCTTGAAAAGAGGCGTGTCGAGCCATGTTGCAGCAAGAATCGAGATGTGATGTCGCGGATAACTCCGGAGCGAAAATCGCTTACGTGATCCGTGTGTATGGCGGGTCAACCCGTCGCGGCGGGTTTACGCGCAAGATTGCCGGCGTCGGTGATCGCGTGCTCGTGAGCATCAAGAAGGCCCTGCCCGGGGCGGACATCAAGCCTGGCGACATGTCCAAAGCTGTGATCGTCCGCACGAACAAGGCGACGCGACGGGCCGACGGGTCGTATGTGCGTTTTGACTCGAATGCGGTGGTTCTGATCAACGACGACGGGAACCCGAAGGGGACCCGCATTTTCGGTGCTGTTGCCCGCGAGCTGCGCGACCGGAACTACATGAAGATTGTTTCACTCGCGACGGAGGTGATCTGACATGGCAAGACACGTGCGAGCCGGAGACATGGTCATCGTCACCGCGGGGTCCGAAAAGGGCAAGACGGGCGAAGTGTCGAGCGTCAACCCGAAGGCTGAGACAGTGATCGTCAAGGGCGTAAACCTGCGCACCAAGCACATCCGCCCGACACAACGCAGCCCGCAGGGCGCGGTGGTGCAGGTGGAAGCACCGATTCATATTTCCAACGTCAGCCCCGTTGTGGACGGCAAGCCGACGCGTGTGCGATTTGAACAACGTTCGGATGGCTCGAAGGTCCGCGTCGCGGTGCGCAGCGGACAACCCATCGCAACCATCGCCCGCAAGCGCAAGGGCGACAAGTCAAAGACTGAAACGATCTGAGATCGAGAGAACACATGGCCAAGGAAAAGAGCAAACCCAAGAAGGGCGGAGCAGACAGCGAGTCAGCCAAGGCAGCGCTTGTTGTCTCGGGTCCGCCGCGCATGAAGACCCTGTTCGACCAGACGGTTCGGCCGAAAGTGTCGGAGAAGTTCGGCGTTGCCAACGCGATGGCCATGCCGAAGATCGACAAGGTCGTCATCAACATCAACATGGGGCGTCACCTCGACGGGACCAAGCTTCCGCCGAACGTCAAGAGCACGGTGATCGACACGCTGACAGCGATCTCGGGCCAGAAGCCTGTGATTCGGCATGCGAAGAAGTCGGTCTCGAACTTCAAGGTTCGCGAAGGGTACGAATCGTCAGCCATGGTGACGCTGCGTCGCGAACGCATGTGGCACTTCCTCGATCGTCTGATTCACCTGGCCACGCCTCGCATCAAGGACTTCCGCGGGTTGAACGACAAGGCGTTCGACCGGCAGGGAAGTTACTCGATGGGTCTCAACGAGCAGGGCGTGTTCCCCGAGATCAACATGGCGGAAGTGACATTCACGCACGGGATGAACATCAACGTCTGTTTCAAGAATTCGACTCCGGAGATGAGTCGGTTCGTGCTGGCGGAACTGGGGATGCCGTTCCGCAAGCCCGAAGACGGCAAGTCGAGGTGATTGTTGACCTCTCTCAGAAAGACACCAGCAGAGTGAAGAAGGCAAAGAACTCATGACCACGAAGGCACAAGTCGCCAAGAGCAAGCGTACCCCGAAGTATTCATCGCGCATTGTTCGCCGATGCGAACTGACCGGCCGTGCGCGGGGCGTGTATCGCAAGTTCCGCATCAGTCGCATCATGCTGAGGAAACTGGCCTTGGAAGGCAAGATCCCGGGGATGCGCAAGGCATCGTGGTAAGAAGCGGCTCGAAGAACCACTGAGGACGCAGAATGTCTCTGAATGATCCAATCGCTGATATGCTCACCCGAGTCCGCAACGCGGCCCGGAACCGCAAGAAGACCGTTGTGTGCTTGAACACCAAGGTCTGTCGCGGCATCGCCGAAGCGCTCAAGGGCGAAGGCTACATCACAGACTTCGAGCTCGTCGATGACGGGCGACAGGGCAAGATCAACATCAAGCTCCGCTATGGGCCTCGGGGAGAGACGATTCTCCACGAAATCAAGCGGGAGAGCACCCCGGGTTGCCGCGTGTATCGCAAGGTCGACGACCTGCACCACATCCGCCAGGGTCTGGGCATTTCGATCATCTCGACGAGCAGCGGGGTGTTGAGCGATCGTCAGTGTCGCGACCAGAAGGTCGGCGGCGAGTTGCTGTGCACGGTGATCTGACGCAGGAGCGGCTCAGGAAGCAGAAGCATTTCGTCGGGCCAGAATCCTGACGGAAGAAGAGGATAGAACCATGTCGAGGATCGGAAAAAAACCAGTCGCAGTCCCATCGGGCGTGAAAGTCTCGCTCGCGGGTCGCACTGTGCACATCGAAGGCCCGAAGGGCAAGCTCGAGTTCGAGCATCGCCCCGAGGTGAAGGTCTCGGTCGATGACAGCAACAAGTCGATCAATGTCTCGATCGACGAGTCGAAGGCTGACGATCGCCTGACCAAGGCACTGTGGGGCACCACGCGCGCGATCTTCGCGAACATGGTGGTGGGCGTCACCAAAGGTTACGAGAAGAAGCTTGACGTCGTGGGCGTGGGTTGGAACGCTGCCATTGCGGGCAAGACGCTCAAGCTCAGCGTCGGCTTTGCAAGTCCGGTGATGGTTGACATTCCGACCGGCGTGAATGTTTTGGTCGAGAAGCAGTTGATCACGATCAATGGCCCGGACAAGCAGGCAGTGGGGCAGTTCGCCGCGAAGGTGCGGTCGAAGCGCCCGCCCGAGCCTTACAACGGCAAGGGCATCAAGTACGCGGAAGAAGTCATTCAGCGCAAGCAGGGCAAGCAGTTCGGCAGTTGATGCTGAAACGATGGGTTGTACGACCAAGGGATGGCGATTATGGACAGGCAACAGAAAAAGACAGTTCGACGCACGCGACGCCGGACGGGCATCCGCAAGCGGGTCATCGGTACTCCCGACAGGCCTCGCATGGCGGTCTATCGCTCACTGGCGCACATCTATGTGCAGATCATCGACGATCTCAGCGGGCGCACGCTCTGCTCGGCGTCGACACGCGACAAGGACATCAAGACCAGCGGCGGCGGCAACGTTGACGCTGCGAAGGTCGTCGGCACCAAAGTGGCCGAGCGGGCCAAGGCTTCGGGTGTGACGCAGGTCACATTCGATCGCGGCGGATTCAGGTATCACGGTCGGATCAAGGCGCTGGCAGACGCTGCCCGCCAGGGCGGATTGCAGTTCTAACCAGTTCATCAGGAAGAGAAACGTCATGGCAGAAGTTCTGGACGAAGCCAGTCATCTAGAGGCATCCACAGTCAACATCTACCGCACAGCCGCTACGGTCAAGGGCGGTCGCCGATTCAGTTTCGGCGCGCTCGTGGTCGTTGGCGATCACCGCGGGAAGGTTGGCTATGGGTATGCCAAGTCGAAGGAAGTTCCCGCTGCCATCGAAAAGGCGCAGAAGCACGCTCGCCGTGTTTTGGCGTTGGTTCCGATGACCGGGAAGACCATTCCGCACGAGGTCGAAGGCCGCTTTGGTGCGTCGCGCGTCCGTCTGATTCCCGCTTCGCCGGGGACAGGCGTTGTTGCGGGCGGCACGGTGCGCACGGTCCTCGAAATGGCGGGTATTACGGATTGCCTGACCAAGTGCTACGGCTCGACGAACAAGCTCAACGTGGTCAAGGCCGTGTTCGCAGGTATCGAGCAACTCCAACTCAGACAGGACATCGCCTCGCTGCGTGGCGTCGAAATCACAACCACTGATATCGAGCAGCGCGTTGAAAAGGGACAGCGTTTCATGCCCAAGACATCGGGGCAGAAAATGCAAGGCCCTGTCAACACCGTCGGGCAGGAACGGCGCGGTGGCGGCGGGCGTGGCGGACGTGGCGGCGGCGGCGGTGGGCGGCGTCGCGGCGCAGAGCAGGACGCTTCGGGATCGACCGAAGCCGGATCGAGCGGAAACTGAACACAGGACTTTCCTGACCGGAGAAACCGGACATGATGATTCACGAGATTACCGCCCAGGCGGGCAAGTACAAGGCCAGGAAGCGCATCGGGCGCGGCAAGGGCAGCGGCACGGGCAAACGCTCAGGTCGTGGACAGAAGGGTGCTGGCGCGCGCTCCGGACATTCGACCCGCTTCAGTTTTGAAGGCGGCCAGATGCCATTCTTCCGTCGCCTCCCGAAGATGGGCTTCAACAACGTCGAGTTCCGGACTCAGTTCTGGATCGTCAACCTCGGCGACATCCTTCAGCATTCCGACTTTGCCAAGGGTGGCGATGTCAACGCGCAGACCCTCATCAAGGCCGGGCTCATCCGCGATGAAAGTCGCGACCTCAAGATCCTGGGCAACCTTGCAGAGGGTCAGAAGGTCGGCGTGAAACTCAATGTCACTGCCCATCGCGTGTCGGCATCCGTGCGTACGCACGTCACGGGCGCGGGCGGCTCGGTCGATGAGACCGGGACGCGGCGTGACCGAGTTCGCGGCGTGGATCGCAACTCAGATGACCACTCACCCAAGAACCAGACCAAGAAGGCCAAGCGGCGCAAGTTCCAGCGAGCCAAGGCCGAGGCTGCCGCAAAGGGCGAAGTCCTCAAGAAGAACTGAAAGCCTTGCTCAGGCACAAGCCCGTGCAGGCATGAATCGATTGACACCGAATGCTGATTCAGACCATCACTAACGTCTTCAAGATCGACGAGCTGCGGAACAAGATTCTGTTCACGCTTGGCATGCTCGTGGTCTATCGCATTGGGTTCTGGATTCCGCTTCCCGGCGTGAATCAATCGCAGTTGAGCGAGTTCTTTCAGCGTTCAGCAGCCGAGAATAGTGCCGCGACTCGGGTGGCGGAGTATGTCGCGATTTTCTCCGGCGGATCGTTCGCACAGAGCACGATCTTCGGCCTGGGGATCATGCCATACATTTCGGCTGCCATCATCTTTCAGTTGCTCGGCGGGGTCGTGCCGGCACTCAAGGCACTCAAGGACGAAGGCCCAACCGGACAGCAGAAAATCCAGGAATGGACACGCTACGCCACGGTCGGGCTTTGCATCATGCAGGGCATCGGCTGGCTTGCGTTTATGACGCGCTCGGGATTGGTGTATCCGAACTGGGCGGCCAATCCATTGTGGTGGATGATGGCCGTCATGGCGCTGACTGCGGGCACCGTGTTCCTCATGTGGCTCGGTGAGCAGATCGACCGTTTCGGCATCGGCAACGGCATGTCGCTGATCATCATGGCCGGGATTCTCACGGGCATGCCCAATGCCGTGATGGCTGTCTATCGCAACTTTGATCCGGCGGACTCTGAAAAGATGGGGTGGCTCGGGCTGATTCTGCTTGCAGCCGGCTTCGTGCTTGTTGTCGCGGGGTCGGTTGTCATCACCGTCGCGCAGCGGCGCATTCCCGTGCAACAGGCCAAGCATACGCGCGGCCGCAAGGTCTTCGGCGGGCAGCGGAGTTTCCTTCCGTTGCGCGTCAACCACGGCGGCGTCATGCCGATCATCTTCGCCAGTTCATTGATGATGCTCCCGTCGGTGTTGTTCAGCAGCCTGCACTCGACTGTACAGAGCAGCGGCGCCGGCGGGTTCTGGCCCCTGCTGACCGGATGGCTGAGCGACAACTTCATGATGGGCGAGTTCCCTTATGTTCTCCTCTACATCTTCATGGTCTACTTCTTCAGTTATTTCTGGATCACGGTCCAGTTCAACCCCGAAGAAATGTCCAAGCAATTGCGCGATCACGGCTCATTCATTCCTGGCTTGAGACCTGGGCCTCGCACAGCCGAGTATCTCGAAGCCGTGATGGAGCGCATCACATATGTCGGAGCAGCCTTCCTGGCGGTCATTGCGGTGTTGCCGATGGTTGTGAATCGCAGTCTGAACATCGACTTTGTAGTGACGCAGTTCCTCGGCGGAACTGGGCTGTTGATCGTGGTGTCGGTCGCGCTCGACTTCCTCCAGCGAGTCGAAGCCGCCCTCCTCATGCGCAACTATGCCGGGTTCCTCGGCGGCGGGCAGGATGATGCCCGGGGTCCGAAACTGCGTGGTCCGGCGGGTGCCGGAGGGTTCTGACGGTGGCAGGTGACGTCAGGCCGCGCCTGACCTAGTATCTAGACCGGGTTCGATTCGGAGCCAAAAGCCCAGTCGATCCGGCCAACAGACGAACGAAAAACGGGCTCGGCCCGAAGGATGAGGACGATGAAAGTCAAATCAAGTGTCAAACGCAGGACAAAGGACTGCCAGATCGTCCGACGAAAAGGCAAAGTGTTTGTCATCAACAAGAAGAACCCCAGGTTCAAGCAGCGTCAGGGCTGAGGAGCGACCGCCGTGCCACGTATCGCGGGGAACGACGTTCCCGAACGGAAGAAAATACTTTTCGCGTTGCAGTACATCCATGGAATTGGGCCGAAGTTTGCCGCGGAGATTCTCGCGGAAGCCCAGATCAGCGGTGACGTGCGCGCCAATGAACTGACCGAACAGCAGATCGCCCACATCAACGGGATCATCGATGCGACGTATCTCGTCGAGGGTGCGCTGCGTCGTCAGGTCAGTCAGAACATTCAGCGTCTGCGCGACATCCGCTGCTATCGCGGCGATCGCCATCGTCGAGGCCTCCCCGTGCATGGGCAGCGCACCCGCTGCAACGCCCGCACACGCAAGGGCCGCAAGAAGACTGTCGCCGGCAAGAAGGGCGTCAAGGGCTGATTCTCTCTGGAGCGAAGAACGATGGCCAAGAAGATTAAGAAAGTCCGCAAGAACGTCATTCGCGGAATCGCCCACGTCAAGGCGACCCAGAACAACACGATCGTCACCGTCACCGACGTCAATGGCGAAGCCCTGGCATGGGATTCTGCTGGAACGATCGGCTTCAAGGGTGCCCGCAAGGCGACTCCCTTTGCAGCCACTCGCGCTGGCGAGCAGGTCGGACACAAAGTCCGCAAGATGGGCATGAGTGAAGTCGAGGTCCGCATCACTGGCACCGGTGCCGGGCGCGAATCTGCCGTTCAGGGCCTTGTCTCGACCGGGCTGCGCGTCACCGCGATCGAGGACCACACTCCGGTTCCTCACAACGGTTGCCGCCCGCCAAAGCGTCGCCGCGTCTGATTCATGTTTTCCCCTGCGAATCGGCCGACACTCCCCGTGTTCTCGCCCTTTTGCAGCCTGCTCGGTGTGATGCCGGGCGACATCAAGCGTCTGACCCGCCTGCACACAGAAGTCAGGTTCGAGAGCCACAGATCGAACTCGACGAGAAGTGCAACGCGGAAGGTTCTCTCGAGTAGAACTCTGTGGCGAGGATAACCCAATGCGCGTTCGCTGGAGAGGATTCGAACTTCCCACCAAGGTCGTCAGCGACCCCAAATTCAGAACTGACACCTTCGGGCGGTTCGTGATTGAACCGTTTGAGCGTGGGTTCGGCACAACCATCGGCAATGCCATGCGCCGCGTGCTGCTCGGCTCGCTCGAAGGGGCAGCCGTCACTGCTGTCAAAATCAAAGGCGCCGAGCACGAGTTCACCACTCTGCCGGGCATTCTCGAAGACGTTACCGACATCGTTCTGAACGTCAAAAACCTCGTGGTGCAGATGGAGGGCGATGAGCCCAAGACCATGCGACTCGCGGCTCAGGGGCCTGGCGAAGTCACTGCCGACCTCATCGAAGCCGACACCGCCATCACCATCCGCAATCCGGACCTGGTGCTCGCGACGCTCACCAGCGAAGTGACGCTGGAGATGGAGTTCCGCGTCGGCAAGGGCCGTGGGTACGTTCCCGGCTCCGAGCAGTACGCTCGCGGCGACGAGCAGGAAATCTCGCTGATCCCGGTCGATGCGATCTACACGCCCGTCCAGCGTGTTCGGTACAAGGTCGAGGACACCCGCGTCGGTCAGCGCACGAACTATGACAAGCTGACCCTCGAAGTCTGGACCGACGGCACGATTACGCCCGAAATGGCCATCGTTGAAGCCGGCAAGATTCTTCGCAAACATCTCAACCCGTTCGTCCAGTACTTTGATCTTGGCGACGAACGCGTCAGCGAAGAGGCGGCGGCAGCAGCGGGCGTCGACGAGGTCCTCATCCGCAAGTTGAATATGCCGATCTCCGACCTTGATCTTTCGGTGCGGGCAAGCAACTGCCTCGAATCCGCCCGGATCGACACGGTTGCACAGCTCGTCCAGCAGTCCGAACAGGAACTGCTCAAACTGCGTTCGTTCGGGCGAACGAGCCTGCGCGAGGTCAAGCGGAAATTGCTGGATATCGGTCTGGATCTGGGCATGGATCTGCCCGAGGGGTATCAGAGCCACTCGATCGGCTGATCGGGAAGGCTACAATCGAGGCCCGACACGGTCGGGTCTTCAGTTGCAGGGAGTTTGTCATGCGTCACCGCAAGGCCGGTCTGAAACTCAATCGCACCACTGCGCACCGTCAGGCGATGCTGCGCAACATGGCTGCCAGTCTCTTCGAACACGGGCAGATCACCACGACGCTGCCCAAAGCCAAGGCCCTTCAGCCGTTCGTCGAAAAAATCGTCACACGCGCCAGGAAGAACGATCTTCACTCGCGCCGACTGGTCGAATCGATGCTCGGTGGCGATCGTAACGCCTTCGCCTGGAGTTATCTGGCCAAGAACGCGTCGGACGCGGACCGCGAGGCTGTCGAGGAGAAGCGGGATTTCGTCGAAGGGTTCTTCGACATTCCGGCCAGTGACAAGGTCGAACGCAATCGCTACGGCGAACTGCGCAAGGCTCCCAAACTCATCAATCACATCTTCACGAACGTGGCACCTCGCTTCGAGGATCGCGCCGGTGGATATACCCGCATCATCAAACTGGGGCAGCATCGTCTCGGCGACGCTGCTCCGCTGGTTGTGATTCAGTTCGTCGGCAATGAGGATGGCCCCGAGATCGGTGGCCGCCCGAGTACGCGCCGCCGCCAGGCCGATCGTCGCACCGCCTATGCCGCGAAACTGCGCAAGGCTGCCAAGACCACAGCCAGTGAATCCGCCTGAGTAAAGTACGAAACTTCAGAATCAAGGCCGATCTTCGGATCGGCCTTTTTCATGCGCACACGATCAACGCAAGCTACGAACTCCATCACTCGTTGCTGCCTCGGCTTGAAGCCCGAGAACAATTAATCGGATCGTCTCATCTTCAATCCGATGCAGTTAATTCTCCAAAATATGGCGAAATTCAAACGCAAACCCGAGTCCATGGGGTCTCAAGAGTCGTACAGTGCGGCGTGTACGCGGGGTAGGAGCCGCGAACACCCTGAGGCTTCGTTACACCTCAGTACAGCAAGAAACTGGAGAGAAAGGACACGCCATGATCGTTGATCGTTGATCGTTTCGTTAGGCCCGCGCTTGCGGGGGGGCTAGTCGTGTTGGCGTCGATGGCAGGAAGTGCATCGGCCAGCGTGCTGAATCAATACAACCTGATGGTCATGGGCAACCTGACCAGCACTTCCGAAGTCGAAGGCCGTACCTTCGTCGGCGGCAATCTGGGCGGCCCGGCATCCAACTATGCCACGCAGCTCAACCCTCAGGCTCACCTTCTCATCGACACACTGCTCGTCGGCGGCAACATCACCGCGGGCAACGTCAACGTTAACGCCGGCAACGTCCGCCGCTCCGGTGCACGGTTCGGCAATATGAACATGAATGGCGGCGGTACTGAGTCGGTTGATGCAGCGGTGGCTGGGCTTGTCGCTCCGTACAGCGCGACTCTGTCAAACATCTCGTCGCACCTTGCCTCGCTAACGACCAACAGCACCGTCTCACTCCCGGGGCAGCAGCCCTCGGCCGCGACGTTCAACGCCAACCCAGGCGGACCGAGCAACCTGGCGGTGTTCAGCATCAATGCTTCAGATCTTTTCTCGAATGGCATGGTGCAGCAGATTAACCTCAACGCCAATGGCGCATCGAGCATTGTCATCAACGTCTACGGCAACAACGTCGTATACAACACCGGCAACTTCGTCGGCGCATGGCATGCTCAGAACGTTCGGGCGACGACCATCTGGAACTTCGTCGACGCGACCTCGATCGACCTGCAGCGGCAGATCAACGGTGCGATTCTCGCGCCCAACGCCTCGCTGACCAACAACACCGCCATCGAAGGCTCAGTGTTCATCGGCGGCTCGTTCACCCAGAATGGCGAAGTCCACCTGCCCGGCTATGAGGGGTATGTGCCGACGCCCGGCACACTCGCGTTGCTCGTCGGAGCGGGCCTGTGTGCGTGTCGCCGTCGACGTCTGCGCTGACGCCGAGCGGGCAACGAATCAGCCTTTAGAATTGCATTTGGGCGCGGCAAGGTATTGCGCTCCGCGCCCCAATGCAACTACCAAAAATCGTCCCGAACAATCATCCCAGTCTTCGGCCTGTCAGGCCGGAGACTTTTACTTTTTACAGGTGTAAGCCGGGTCGACGGGGGTATGGGTGCAAGTCTTGTCGTCTTGTCCCCGTGTTGGGTGGGTCAGGATGCGATCTCGAAGAGCACCTCGACTTCGACTGTCGCGTTGAGAGGGAGGGACGAGCACCCAACCGCAGCCCGTGCATGTCGCCCTCGCTCGCCAAACACCGCGACCATTAACTCACTCGCGCCGTTGGCAACCTTGGGGTGATCCGGATAGTGGGGTGAACTAGCCACGAACACCGCCAGTCGCACGACCCGCGACACCCGATCAAGGGACTCCAGCGCCGACTTCGCCACCGCGAGGGCATTCAGCCCGCACTGTCTGGCAGCTGCCTGAGCCTGTTCAAGAGATCCCGCATCGGGCAATGGTCCCGTGAGGAGGAGCGAACCGTCCACAAACGGGATCTGCCCAGAAACATACAGGAGATTACCGCTGCGCACCCATGGGATATAGGCAGCGACCGGTTTGGGCGCGGCAGGCAGGGTGAGCCCGAGCGAGGCCAGAGAGCTCTCTGGATCATAGGGTGTTTTCATGAATTGTGTGTTCCTGATCAAGTTTTGTGAACGAACGGATGCAACCGGTTGAGCCAAACGTCCGGATCGTGTATTGTATCAAGGGTCTGTGCACAGACTGGCAGCATGTGGGCATGAGTTTTGATCGCAATGCCCTGATTTGGTGGTGTCATCCACCGGATTTTTCCTCCACATGCGGCCGACAAGTTGGCCCTCGGCGCGAAACCGGGTTTTTCGCTGAGGATGATCGTCGGCTTAAGAGGCGTATGGTGACGCTTGGTGTCACTCTACCTTCGAGGGATGGACCCGGAATCGTGCCGGAGCAAGATTCGTATTCAGTGGCGGTGCGTCTGTTCGGGATTGTCCCGGCAGAGCGGCACCTGAATCGAACTCCTGTCATCGGCGAGTGTTGTTCAGGGAATCGTCGTGGCACCTGTCATGTGCCCGACACAAGTCATGTGGAGAAATAGTCATGAAAAAGTCTCGTAGTGGTTTCACGTTGATCGAACTGCTGGTCGTGATCGCGATCATCGCCCTGCTCATCGGCATCCTTCTGCCGGCATTGAGCAAGGCTCGTCGTACGGCCCAGCAGCTCAAGGACTCGACTCAGATTCGCAACATTCTGCAGTCGATGGCGGTCTTTGCCAACAGCAACCGCGACTCGTACCCCCTGCCCAGCCGTCTGGACAGGAACAACAAGACCATTGCTGGCGCGACAGTCGCGAATCCGGCACTCAAGGACACCACCCGCAACATCTTCTCGATCCTGGTGTTCGATGGTTCGATCCCGACGGAAATGTGCAAGGGCACGACCGAGCCGAACGGCCAGTACGATCAGTACAAGGAATACCAGCTGACCAGCCCGACCGGGGCGGCCGAGCCGGCATTCGCACTGTGGGATCCGAAGTTCTCGGCCACACCGATGTGCCAGAGCTCGACGACTGCAGTCGCGGGCCAGCAGACCATCGGCAACTTCTCGTACGCTCACTCGATGCCGTTCGGCAAGCGCAAGGCGCAGTTCTCCAACACGTTCAGCGCGACTGAAGCCATGCTCAGCAACCGCGGTCCGGAATACACCGGCGGCGGCGCCACGGCCGCGTGGGAACTCGTGACCGGGCCCACCGGCACGCTGTCGAACACGCTGCTGATCCACGGCAGCCGCACCAAGTGGGAAGGCCTCATCGGGTTCAACGACGCTCACGTCGAGTTCTCGACCGAGCCGAACCCCGAGAAGCTGATCTTCACGTTCTCGGGCCTGGCTGAAGCGAACCGCACTCAGCCGGACAACATCTTCGTCAACGAGAACGACCTCGACCGCACGATCGTGACCGCGGCCAACCTTGCCTTCGAGCAGCGCAACGCGTGGCTCCGCCAGGTGTCGAACATCTCTGGTGCGGGTACCAACCTGACCATCACGATCTTCGTCGACTGATCCTGCTGGACAGATTGACCAGAATCTTTGCGAGGTCCGCGGCACTGTGTCGCGGACCTCGTCTTTTTTGGCCGCGATCAAATCCGGGCTGTTTCCAACCCGCGTCGTGGCCATCTACACTGCCATTGATATGCGAATCGCGACCTGGAATGTGAACGGGATTCGAGCCGCTTCGCGCAAGGGCTTGGTCGAGCATATCGCGCGACTTGCGCCCGATGTGTTGCTTCTTCAGGAAGTGCGTGCTTCCCCTGAGCAGGCCATCGCGTCGCTCGGGCTGTGCAGCGACTGGCACGTACATTGGCATCCCGCAGTCAAGCCTGGGTACTCGGGTACGGCGGTGCTGTCGCGCCAGCCGATGACCATCGAGAGCATCGGGCTGGCGGGCGCAGCATCCGACGACGAGGGCCGACTGATCGTTGCGCGTATCGGGCCGATGCGCGTTGCCAGTGTGTATCTGCCTTCAGGCTCTTCGGGCGAGCATCGGCAGGCTGAGAAGGACCGCTGGCTCAAGGCGTTCATGCCTTGGGCGCAGCAGTTTCTCAGTTCGCGCGTGCCGACGATTCTTGGCGGAGACTTCAACATCGCGCACACCGCGCGTGACATCTTCTATGCCAAAGCCAACGAAGGCACATCAGGATTTCTGCCGCATGAGCGCGCGTGGTTCAGCCAGTTTCTCGATGGCGGGTGGCGTGACTTCGTGCGTGCGGCGCATGGCGATGTGGATGGGCCGTACTCGTGGTGGTCGAATCGTGGCAATGCGCGAGCGCTCGATCGTGGGTGGCGCATTGACTACCTGATCGGAAACAAGGCTGCGGAGAAGCGAGTCGAGCGCACATGGATTGATCGGCAAGGCGGTCTGGAAGTGTCCGATCACGCGCCCGTACTCATTGAAGTGCAGACCTGATTGGTGCGGTTCAGGACTCAGTCGTGCGCGGCATCTTTGCGCGGCGACGGCGCGGGGTGCCCGAGATTGCCCCGCCATAGACGTAGTGCGGGTTGTCCTCGATCAATCGCGCGTGACATACGGCGCACGCGAAATCCCAATCGCCCAGCGCCTGGTGCTTGATGCGGTACAACTTTCGCGTCGGGTGCATGCACTGCGGGCAGACCCTCACCGGCTTGTTGGCAGCGGCAGGTTGACCGGGCAGACGCTCAGACATGAAAAATCACTCCAGAAATCAAAGATGCTTGACCAGCAGAACGCCGTCATGGGAGCGATGTTGCTGACATCTTACCGCACGGCGATGGTTCATTGGGAACGCACGATCTGCTCTTTCGGGGGGGTCTCTCTCCCTCCGGCGAGTCAGTATCGGCATTCTGCTACGGCACGGATGAATCAACCAGCCATGAGCGGGCACAAAACTGAAGCGCAAAATCTGCGCAATCCGCACGCACGACATGTCAAACGTAAAAGTCCTGGCGTTATACGGACTCAGCATCGCTCGTGGCGCTGGGTGATGCGGTAAGCGTCAGGTCGTCAGGCCCCCGATCGACCAGCACGCGCGCACCGAGGGCCGCGATCATGGCTGCGTTATCCACACACATATCCACCGGCGGCAAATGCAGCGAAAGTCCGTTTGTACGAGCGAATTCCATAAGTTCCCGCCTTAAGCGCGAGTTTGCGGACACACCTCCACCGACAAGGAGCGAACGTGGAGGCTCGCCCACAGCGTCGATCGCGCGGCGTAGTTTGATGACAATGGCGTGAACTGCGGCACGCTGAAATGATGCTGCGAGATTGCGCTTTCGCGCATCATCGAGCATCGCGGGCGTTTCACGGGCAAAGCCGCCCGGAACATCGCGACGCGGTGTCCCTCGCACAGCATAGAGCACAGCGGTCTTGAGCCCACTGAACGAGAAATCGAGCGAGTCGTGTTCGAGGCGTGCGATCGGAAAGTCGAACGCGCGATCGTTGGCATCTGGTGCGTGTGCGAGGCGGTCGATCGCGGGTCCACCTGGCTGAGGCAGGTCGAGGATACTTGCGACCTTGTCGAATGCTTCGCCGATGGCGTCATCACGCGTGCTGCCGAGGCGAACGAGCGAAGTTGGTGAAGTGCACCAGAAAAGGGAGGTGTGTCCGCCGCTGACGACAAGCCCAAGCGCCGGGTAGGCAGCCAGTGGATCGGGCGCAGTCATGGCGGCGGCGTAGAGGTGAGCGTGCAGATGATCGACGCCGACAAGCGGACGACCAAGTGCCCATGCGAGCGATTTGGCCGCGGCGACGCCCACGAGCAGCGAGCCGATGAGTCCCGGACGGTGGCCGACGGCGACAAGATCAACGTCGCGCAATGTGACGTTAGCGCTGTTCAGCGCGCTGCGAATGACGGCGCGAATGCGCTCGGCATGCGCGCGGCTTGCAATCTCGGGCACGACGCCGCCATACTCGGCATGCAGATCAAACTGCGATGCGATGACATTGGAGCGAACCTGCACGCCGTCCACTACGATTGCTGCTGCGGTTTCATCGCACGAAGACTCGATGCCGAGAACGATCACGTCAGGAGTCTCCGTCGGTGATTGGCTCGACGCCGGCCTCGAGGAGCCACAGTTCGAGATTCGGGTTGTTGATGCGCAGGGTGGCCACGGGCTCGCCGCGGGCATCTTTGACGATGAGTGTGCCGCCAGCGACGCTGAGTTCGTCGTCCCACAGGTCGCGCGGGGCAGTCGAGTGATTGATCCCGGCATCGAGAGCACTGAGTTGCCGCAGTACACGATCGAGCTCGCGTTCGATGCGATCGCGGCGGAGCATGAGTCGTGCGATCTCGTCGGCTTGGATGGCGTCGGGGGCGACGCGTGAGGCATCGACTTCGGGCCAGGAACCAGTTGCGGCGTGAGATTGAGTTGCCTGCATCGCCATTGACAGTTGCGGATCCTTGATCGCTTCAGCGATCCACTGGGGCGAAGCCCAATCGTCGGTTACTGTGTCGGCGTTGGTTCCCAGGCGGATGATCTCGCGCTGGCGGCGCACGATTCGACGTTCAAAGTCCTGCGCATCGTCGATCGGAACGAAGTAGCCCGGCGTTGGATCGACGCCCCAGACTGTCGCGTCGGGTGTGCGATCGAGGCATCGGCCAGACGGGAGGTAGTAGAGTTGTTCGGTGATTTTGAGAAAGGCTCCGGGCTTGGTGGGGATTGGTCGAACGCTCTGGACGCTGCCCTTGCCGAAACTGCGTGTGCCGACGATGATGGCGCGATCGTTGTCGGCGAGCGCGCCGGCGACGATCTCGCTGGCTGATGCACTGCGGGCGTTGATGAGGACAGCAAGCGGCACACGCTCGTATGAGTCGCCGGGTGTTGCGTGGGCGACGGCTTCGGGTTGCTGGCGGCCTCGGGTCGAGACGATGATGCCACTTTCGAGAAAGAGATCGGCCAATCGAATCGCTTCGTCGAGTCTGCCGCCCGGATCGTCGCGCATGTCGAGGATGACGCCAGCCAGATCGCGGTTGGCTTCGATCTTCGCTTCGTCAAGAGCAGCCTTGACCTCGTCGGTGATGCGATCGGTGAAGCGAGCGATGCGTACATAGGCGATGGCGTGCTGTGGGTCGATGAGGAATCGCCATCGACCGTCGCCAGCCAGATTGCGTGCGAAGCCTTGGACATCGCGTGTTTTGATGTGATCGCGAATGACGGTGACATCGAGCGTTTCGCCTGCGCGTTGAATCGTCAGCACAACAGGCGTGTTGGGCTTGCCCTGAAGGAGGGCGATGCAATTCTCGACGCTGAGCCCCTGTGTTGATTGGCCGTCGATGGCGCGGACCTGATCGTCGGGGCGCAGGCCGGCTGCGAGTGAGGGCGAATCGTCCATCGGATTCATGATGGTGAGCCAGCCATCGCGGAGACTGACTTCGGACCCGATGCCGACGTATTCGCCGCTCAGGGATTTGTTGAACTCGCTTGCGTCGGCGGGGGGGATGTAGATGGTGTGCGGGTCGTCGAGTGCGTCGATGAGGCCCTGAATCGCAGCCGTCTGGAGTGCGTCGCTGTCAACGTCATGCACATACAGGCGGTCGATCATGGCCTTGACGTCGATCATTGGGTCAAAGAAGGCGTAGTCGCTCTGGCTCTGCACGATTGCCAGGGTCGAGCCGACAACGGCCACCCCGAGGAGTGAGAAAAGCGAGAGCTCGCGAGTGCGTCTGGTCATGGTTCGGCTCCGAAAGCGTGGGACTGATCGTGTATCGTATGGAGGATCGCACTTGTTCGAAGGGGCGCGGTCATTGCGGCGACCTACAGTCTCTGGTATGCCCCCATCAAAGGAACGATCGTCCATCAAGGTTGAATCAGAACGCGCCGTTCTGGCAGCGGTGCGATTGCCTACAGACAGGTACGAATTTGCTGACCCGTTCGGCGAACTTGCAGAACTGGCCAAGCAGGCCGGGGCCGTCGTCGTCGGCACGCTCGAGCAACGGCGTGAGCGCCCCGAAGCCGGGACATACATGGGCAAGGGTAAAGTCGAGGAACTCAAGGCGCTCTGCGAGGAACTCAAAGCCCAGACGATTATCTTCGATCATGACCTGTCGCCCAAGCAGATCGCGTCGATCGAGAAGATCACCGAGCGGAAGGTGCTCGATCGGTCAGAGTTGATCCTTGACATTTTCGCCAGCCGCGCGACGACGCACGAGGCCAAGTTGCAGGTTGAGATCGCGCAGCTCGAGTACACATATCCGAGGCTGCGGGCGATGTGGGACCACCTCGAGCGTATTGTGGGTTCGGGCGGAATTGGCGGCGTGGGCACGCGCGGGCCTGGCGAGCAGCAGCTTGAAATCGACCGAAGACTCGTGCAACAGCGCAAGAACCAGTTGCAGGCCGAACTTCGGGTCATCCAGGAACGCAAGCGCCGCGCAGTCTCGCAGCGCAACATCGAGAACTTCACTGTCGGACTGGTCGGATACACCAACGCGGGCAAGAGCACGCTGTTCAACACTCTGACGACCGGGGGCGCGTACGCTGACGATCGCCTGTTCGCGACCTTGATGACACGCACGCGCCAGTGGGATCTTGGCGGCGGCGAGACGGTGCTGCTGTCGGATACGGTCGGGTTTGTGCGCGATCTTCCGCACCAGTTGGTGGCGTCGTTTCGCGCGACGCTCGAAGAGGCGACACACGCCGATCTGCTCCTGATCGTGCTTGATATCTCGGACCCGGCAGCGGAAATGCAACTCGAAACGGTGAACCAGACGCTCGACGATCTGTTCGACGAGGTCGAGGAGCACGAGCGACGTCAGCATCGCGCACTGGTGCGCGATGGGGCTGGGATCGCGCGTGTCTGGCAGAGGCCCCAGCGTCTTGTGCTGCTGAATAAGGTCGATCGACTCTCCGACAACCGCGACATGCTCGTCTGGCAGGCCAAGCGGCCCGGGTCGATCGCGATCTGTGCGCTCGATGCTCAATCGGATCCGAGGCGCATCGGGCACGAGGAGTTGCGGCAGTTCGTTCTCGAACAGGTCCGCGGGCCGATGCGCGAGGTCGAGGTTCGTGTACCAATGTCGCTCAGCCGCGCTGTCCACACGCTCGAAAGTCGCGGCGTGGTGCTCGAACGGATGTACGAAGATGAGCGGGTTCGGCTGCGCGTGCGGATCGGCGCAAGGCAGTTGTCGCGGGTCGTGGCGATGGGGGCCGGCATTGAAGTACTCCGTGACGAAGCGGTGGCCGGGCAAACCGATGCCCAGGCAGCACCGGCGTTGGACTTGCCGGGTTGATGCGCCGATACTTCGGGGCCTCGGACAGTCGGGGTTTGCCACCTTAGCTCAGTTGGTAGAGCGGAGCTTTCGTAAAGCTCAGGTCGCTGGTTCGAGTCCAGTAGGTGGCTTTCTGCGCATGCCCCATCCCCGTTTCTAGGGTGATTCGATCAGATCAGGCCTGCGGAGCACAAGCACGCACTTCGTATACGCCGTTTCGAATCCAAGGCGGCGGGCGTTGCGCTCGGTCGAGATCCGCGGTTTGGATTGAATCGTCGCCCAGATCGCCCCCTGCTCGCGGGCATGTGCGAGTCTGGCCGAGATCAGTGCCTGCTGCACACCCCGGCGACGAAAGTCGGGCAGGACGGATGTCGCAACGAGACACGCGATCGAATCCGTGCCCAGAGGCGACGCAACTTCGACCCCGCCGGCTCCAACCACCTGAGCGCTCTGCACCGCGATGAAGCACGCCATGCGCGGGTGAACCGCCACGCGGCGAGAGGCTTCATAGAAAGTTGCAAATCCCGCGCTATCGGGCTGAATAAACCCGGAACTGGACACACGGATCCACTGATCAACCTGCGCCGGATCGCCTGGATCAATACGGCGGATTTCGATGCCTTCCGGCGGGCGACACGCGAGCGCCAGGTCGCCTGCACCAAGGTTGATTGAACGGGCAAGAACTGTCTCGAAGTCGGCCAGCACAAACCCGCGAGCCGCGAGGCCCTCGATGAGGGTTTTGTCCGCAAACGGACAGAGCTCGACGCGCGGGGCGCACCCGCGCGAGACATAGAACTCGACAAGGCGATCGAGATCCGCGTCGGTCACGGGTCCATCGATCGCCATGCCGCAGGCTTGATTCGTCCACGAACCGGGGGCTGTGAATGACATCATCCCGCCCATGATGGGTTCGGCCAGATCGGCAATCTCGGCCACACCGAGGGCCTGTCGACATTCTTCGAGTTGTGCAATGTGTGCCGGATCGATCATTGAACACGATAGAACCGCGGGGGCCATTTATACACAAGGTTGCAGGTTTGCTGCGATATGGTTAGACTCTCGCAGAGTTGCAACCACGCCCAAGAGGCGAAGGGGGATTTATGAGCGACATCACAACCAACAAGCTGCTTATGGTTATCATCGCGATTCTGCTCCCGCCTCTGGCGGTGGGGCTGGTCAAAGGCATCGGCCTGGCGCTGATTGTGAACATCATTCTGTGTTTCCTGTTCTACATCCCAGGTCTCATCCACGCGCTGATCGTTGTGCTCAAGTAGCACCGCGTGCTCGGGGTGGGCGATCAGGCCTGACGCAGACATTCGAGTTCAGCCGGGATCAGCTCCGCAAGTTCGGTGGCAAGCATCCCCGCCGATGCCCCGCGCGTGCGTGCCCATGTCTCGCCAGCCCGGGCGTGCGCCATGACTGCGATTGCTGCGAGTATAAAGCAATCGCATGGGCTGCCCGTAGCAGCGATCAATCCGCCGATGACACCCGCGAGCACATCGCCCGTGCCGCCCGTAGCCAGACATGGGTGCCCCGCGTCGCATCGCCATACGCGGGTCCCGTCGCTGACGATCGTTCCCGCCCCCTTGAGCACAACCACAGCCCCGAGACGTTGTGCCAGCGCGGCGCAGCGCTCTTCGCGCTCGTCATCGGTCGCGGGAATTGATCCGTTGCTGTTCGACTTAACCGCTCGTTCGAGACGAACGAACTCACCGGGGTGAGGCGTGAGCACAGCCGGGGCGCGAAGGTCCTTCCAGATCTCCGGATGTGTTGCCAGTTCATTGATCGCATCGGCGTCAATGACCACCGGCACAGCATCCTGAGTGATCGCGCGCAGCGCCAGCGTCGAGACAGCCGGACCCGCACCAAGGCCCGGGCCGATCACAATCGATGATGCGGTTGCAGCATTGCGATCGAATGAAAGCACAGCCGCCTGTGGATCCATCAGGTCACCCGACGCAACCGGAACCGCAACGCCGATCGCAAAGAGCGCAGCCCCGATGACGGCATCAATGATCGGTGCAGGAGCAAGTATCTGTACAAGCCCAGCGCCCGCACGGGCCGCACCACAGGCTGCGAGAGCCGGCGCACCGATCATGCGCACATCGCCCGCCGATCCGCCGACGATCAGGACTGTGCCGAAGGTTCCCTTGTGGCCCGTCGCAGGCCTCGGCGGCAGCAACGGGAGTGATGAGATGCGCTCCATAACTCGGATGATATCGCTTGCAAGCCCGCACGCCGGCCCTCACAACGAAAGCCGGGGTGGACAAGCCCTTTGGCCCATCCACCCCGGTTCCCTCTACACAAAAGCCTGAATCATCTCAGGCCTGACTTACGGGCAACCCTTGCTGAATGCCGCGAGGAAGCCCTGCACATCGAAGAAGTTGAACTCGCCATCGTTGTTGAAATCAGCCGCCGGATCCTCGGCTGCGAACAGCGCGAGGAATGCCTGCACGTCAAAGAAGTCGAGCATGCCGTCTCCGGTCAGATCCACATCACACTTGCTGATCGGATTCTCACAATCGAAACTGGTGATCGCAAACGCATCGACCGCAGCCTCGACATACGCCTGGGGCCCAAGATCCGACGCAACGAACCGCACGCGCATCGTGCTGGTGGGCGTGATGACATCGGCCACGCGATGACTCACATGGAACCACCCGCCCGAACTTTGCGACCCGGTCGGCCCGACGGTTTCGAGATTCTGCCACGACGCGCCGTCGTTGTTCGAGATTTCGACGACGAACACATCGATGCCGGGGTTGGCGCCGTAGGTGTTGTGGAACCAGCGTGCGTATGAGAGATAGGCATCGCCACCGGTGGCGTCAAAGACGGGGCTGGTGAGCGTGGTGGAGCCGTTGTCCACGTCGGAGTTGCCGTTGCGGTTGGCGGTGACATAGCACCACCCCGAGCCGTCGTAGTCGCTGGTCGGCGAAGCCCATGCATCGCCGGTGACAGGAATCGCGCGTTCCCAGGCTCCGTCGGTCAGGCCGCCCGAGTTGGTCACGGTCCAGCCGAGATTGGTGTTGAAGTTGTCGGCAAAGGCGACGTTGAAGTTGCCTGCGGTCACGCTGAACGGGTTGTTCTCGCCGCCGGCCGGCGCTGACACAATGCCCGCCGTGACGCCTTCGGCCGTCACGAAGAACTCCATCGGATTCTCGCACAGTGCCATAGGCAACTGGCCCGAGTAGGCGTTACCGCCAAGACTGCTCAAAGGCGTCGAGATGAACGAGCCGCCGCTGTTGCGTGCGTGCAGCATCGCGGAGTTTGGAACGAGCGCGTCTTCGACCACGAGAATCGTGACGTCGGCCGTGAGCGTCGTGCCCGGATCGACCAGCGACGGTACGGTCGAGACGAGAATACGCACGCCGCGCTCCATCATGCCGCCAGGCCCGACGAGCGACACGACCTGAGGCCCGCTCGGGATCGAGTGCCCGACGACCTCGCACCGCCACTGCCCGGGTTCCGGATTGTCCACGAGCACCTGCTCGATGTTGTCGCGGCGGTTGGGCGTCGTGCGCACCGCAGCCGCCGATGGATTGAGCGGGTTGAGTGTCCAAGGCTGGAACACCACACCGCTTGGCGAGACCAGGCGGATATCCACATCGTTGATCAGTGCGACTGTCGCGTTCGCGGCTGCAGGAACATCAGGCCATGCCGCGGTGACCTTGACCGAAGTCTCTCCCGGATTGACCGTAAAGAAGAACGAACGCACCTCGCCGTTCTCGATGTCGACTTCCTGATGCGAGTCGAGCCGCATGTGGTCGATCGCGCTGGTCGCGCGGATCGAGCCGTAGCCGAACTGATAGTCAGGCCCGGGGTTGCCCAGATCGACCGCGGTGTGCGCGAGCAGCGCCTTGACAGTCGAGGAGAGCGGATCGTTGCGGCCGGGGAACTGAATGCGATAGTCCTGAAGCATGAGCGCGACGATGCCGCAGGCCGTGGGCGATGCCATCGAGGTGCCGCACGAGACGCTCGTGGCGGTGTCGCTCGATGATGAGGCGCTCGTGACGCCTCCGTCACCGTTGGACTGGCACCCGGGCGCGACAAAGTCGGGCTTGAGGCGTCCGTCGTCGGTGGGGCCCCACGAACTGAACGACGTCATCGAGTCGTTGTTGGCGTTGACCGCACCGATGCACAGGTGGTTCTTGGCGCCAGCGGGCGGGGCGGAGGAGTAGTACGAGCCGTAACCCTCGACATTGCAGCGCGTTCCCTGGCGTTCATTGCCGGCTGCCCAGACGATGATCGGCGCGGGCCCGATCGATCCTCGTGCGATGCTGTCGATCACGACATCGGTGATGCCGTAATCCCCCTGAATAGAGCAGGGGAAGCCATTGGTCTCGGTGTTGGTGCCGATCGAGTTGTTCATCAGCACCACGCCGTGGTTGTTGATCGCGTTGCCGTAGTCCAGTTCGATGTCGCCGGGGTTGGTATAGAGGAATGTCCCGGAGCCATCGGTCTGGAACCCGGCCGTGAACAGCGTGGCGTTGGGTGCCATGCCGCGGTGATTTCCCGTGCCGACAGCGCCCGAGCCTCCGACCGTTGCTGCGACGTGCGTGGCGTGCGAGATGATGCTTGCCGAATCGATCGAGGTGATGCGTCCGGCGTAGAACGAGTGTGTGAGGCGAGCGCGCCCGCCGTCATAGATCAGCGCCTTCACGCCCGTGCCGTCGAGCCCGTAGACGCTCTGCACCGTATCGACGGCCGTGAGCGCGCGGTTTTCGTTGTTGCGCTTGAGTGCGAGTTCGCTCATCTGTGGCAGGGCCGGTTCGATCCATTGGATCGCGTCCATCGCTGCCAGCGCCTCGACCTTGTCGCGCGGCATCTCGACGACATAGGCATTGGCGCTGACCATCAAGTCGCGTACGGTCCCGCCGAACTGCTCGATAAGTTTTTCCGCTGCCAGATCGAGCATTGCGTCCTGATGGAACTGCACATACACGCCGACGACCGGGTTCTCCGGCGTGCCTCCGACTTCCGCCCACTCTGTGCGCTGGCCGGTGGTGAACAGTTCGTGCAGTTTCCAGTTCGTGTCGATCGCGCGCACTCGCGCGATGCCGCTCAGGGTGATCGCGCGTGCCGCGTCGAAGTTCGCGCCCCCCAGCGAGGCGAAGTACGCTCCGCCTCCGATCGGCGCGAGCACG
This sequence comes from Phycisphaeraceae bacterium, assembly GCA_019636795.1. Taxonomy (NCBI): domain Bacteria; kingdom Pseudomonadati; phylum Planctomycetota; class Phycisphaerae; order Phycisphaerales; family Phycisphaeraceae; species Phycisphaeraceae bacterium. The sequence goes on along the minus strand of JAHBWW010000007.1, from coordinate 93,520 downwards.
TTCACCCCCGCCGTCGCCATCCGTTCGCGTTCGCTCTGCGAGAGCGCCCGCGAAAACTCGATGACCACGCGTTTCTGGTTCTCGCGCGCCGCCAGCGTGGCCAGCGACTGCTGAACCGTGGCGGGGGTCTGGACGGCAAGGATCCCGTCGGGTGATGAACGCCACTGCACCTGCGCGTGAGATGAAAAAGCCAATCCGGCGACGGCTGCCAGCGCGATCGCCACTGTTCGATTCCGAGTCTTCGACATGCTGCTCCCCTGAACCTGCGTGTGAGATGTCCCAGACCTTGGCGCCCCTCGCGCCAAGGCCGACATCCCAAGGTAGCAGATTTCGGGACCCGCGGGTGAGAAAAATGCCTAAGACCTCCCCCCGATTGGCCCCCGATGCGAACTTTGTGCGAACACCGCAGGACACCAATGCCCTCCCGCGCCGCGTTACGCCTCGCCCGGACGCCACCGTCTTACGACGCCCCGCTCTTGACCTCTTCCTCTTCTACTTCCGGGCCCGGCGCGTCGTCATCGGCGGCCAGCACCGGCCTCTCGGCCGAGCCCGCGTTGGGCCGCACGCTCAAGGTCCGCAACGGCAGCAGCCTCGGCACGAACGCGGGCACATGGATCCACGTCAGCAGCGGCAGCGTCAGCACGCGCACGATCGAACTGATGATGAACAGCATCAGGTACGCCTCGCGGTCGCTGCCCAGCGTCTTGAGAATCGCCGCCCCGATCATCGCCCCGACGACCACGCACACCGCGTTGAGAAAGTTGTACAGCGTCAGCATCGCCGTACGCTTGGCCGCGGGGATCGACTCAAAGAGCATCAGCGTCGTCGCCAGTTCGTAGCACGCCCACGCAAAGCCCGCGGCGAACTGCAGCCCGATGAGCGCCACCGGATGGTCCGTCACCGCCCACACCGCCGCCAGCGGGATGATCGCGATGCCCCCCATCCACAGCAGCGCACGCTCGCCGATGACCTTGGCGATGCGCCCGAGGAACGGCAGCGCGATGATCTTGCCCACGAACGACGCGATGAGAATCAACGTGAAGGTCGTGTAACTGAACTCGAGCTGTCCGAGCATGAATGGCGTGAAGTACGGCCCCGAGATCTGCACGCACACCTGCACGCAGAGCATGTACAGCAGCAGCCGCCCGCCCGAGGCCGAAAACTTGCCGAAGACCAGCTCGCGGATCGGCAGGCGCTGCTCGGTCTGCGGGATGGGCCTCGGCTCGGCGATCGCCCCGTGCAGCCACATGCACGCGAAGCGCGCGATCATGGCGATGATGAACGGCACGAGAAAGATCGCGGGGCTGCGCTCGGTCTCGCTCTGACGGATCAGCAGCCCGGTCGCGACCAGCCCCAGCACGATGCCCACCTGCGCCACGCGCCCGCGCGACGCGAAATAGCGCGAGCGGATCGGGCGCGGCACGACGGTGCCGATCCATGTGTTCCACGCCGGGCCCGTCGCCAGGTTGGCCCCCCAGTACATCGCCGCCGCTGCAAACACGAAAAACGCCGACCCCTTGCCCATCGCCGCCATCACGATCATCGGCACGAACGCGATCGACTGCAGCGCGGTGCAGATGATGACCCACTTCTTGTGCGAGTCGAGCAGCCGCACCATCGTCGGGCTCATGAGTTGAATGGCCGCTCCCATCAGCAGCGGCACCGACGCCAGCAAGCCCACCTGAATCTCGCTCATGCCCACCGCCAGCCCGAACGCCCCGAAGTACGCCTCCCCGCAGCCGACCATGATCGCGAAGAGGAAGGCGTCGGCGGTCGAGAAACCGAGGTATCGGCGGGTGGGCGGAGTGGTCATGGCGGGGGTCTGGCTGGAAAAGGCGAGGGTAGGCGGGCACGGGCTGCGTTATGGGCCCGCCGAGTCGAGATCGGCAGTCTTCAGCCCCGTTTTGGTGCATGCACCCGCAGCAGGCTCACTCCCCGCCCACTTTCTCGGCCGGGTGCCGTGACCATGGCTCTGCATGGCCACGATCAGTGGCAAAGCCGTGGTAAGGACACCCGCCTCCTCAGGGCGACTCGCCCGCCGCATCGCCCGCTGCGTCGTCGTCATCGGGGACTTCCTGGCCCATCCAATAGCGCATGAGCGCGATGAGCGCGACGTTCTCTGGATACTTGGGCAAGGCCAGCACCTGCTCAGCGTAGAGGTCGCGATTGGAATCTGACCATTCCAATTCCTGACGCAGTGACCACACCGCCGCCGCCCGCAGGGGCGGGTGTTCGTGATGTGCCAACTCCAGCAGCGTCTCAAGCCGAAACAGCGGAGTTCGGGTCGATCCTTCGAGCGTCGCCAGCGCGACCGCCCGATCGATCGCCGCGGGCTGGGCCAGCGCTTCGAGCAGAAGCGCCTCGGCGTCAGAGTGCGCCAGCAGCACGAAGGCCAGATTGCGCAGGGCCTCGACGCTGCGGGATTGCCAGCTTCCCGCTTCGGCCAGCAGTTGCGGGTGCGAGGCAATGTCGGCCAGCACCCGATCGAGCGCATCCTTTCTTTGCGCAGGGGTCAGCGGGACGGCCCTGGCGCGCTCTGACGCAGACTGTTGCACACCGCTCCACGGGTTCGATTCGCCCAGCGTGACGCTGAACCATACGATCGCCGCCGACCAGACAGCCCGCTCATCGGCATCCGCAGCCTCGAACCATCGCGCCCACGCACGCTCTGGTGCCCGCTCAGGCTGCGCATGAGCCATGACCCTGGGCAACACGGTCAGGCGAGAGACCCGATTGACATCCTGGCCATCGAACAGATTCGCTGTGAGACCCTCACCCATTGCCTCAACGATTGCATCCAGCAGCCCCTGATCATCACCCGCCAGTACACAAGCCGTCAACGTTCGCACCATGTTGTGCAGGTAGTCCACCTGACCGACCGCCATCGCCGCGAGTAGGCGCTCGATCATGTCGGCCCGTTCTGCGCGCGGCAGGGCAGGGGGTACCTTGATCGAGATCAGGTGATGCCAGTTTTGCGAGAACCAATACAGGTGTTCTCCGGCATCGGGTTCGAGCGCTCCGGCAACCCAGGCGGCAAAGTCGCCCTCATCGGGCGCGATGGTGACATGGATGCCCGCCGAGGTCGAGATTGTGAGCAGCCGCAGCAACTGCCTGGGATCGCGCGTTCTCGTGGCAAGCTCCTCGATGCGCAGCCCGAGCGCATCGAGTTCATCCAGACTCAGGGTGCCTTTCATCAGGCGATCAAGGAGCGAGCCCTGCCTGGGTGTGAAGCGAGAAGAGTACCCGTCATAGTCCAGCCCCAGCATCGTGTCGGAGAGGCTCTCAACGCGGCCGATCAGCACGCCCGTCGGGATCGCTGCGCGCCAGGGCACACGATCGACAAAAGGCAGCGCGATCAGCACCGCCGCCGCCAGCGGCATGAGTGCCGCGAACACAAAGCCCCGCTTGCGCTTGCGCGGCTTGAACCAGAAGGCCTCGGTCTGGGCTGCGAACCCGCACTCCGGACACGTCAGGTCCTTGATACCCGCGACGTTGTACAGGCACTTCGGGCAGCGCGGCTTCCCTGCCGCCCGCCGGCCTACCCACGCCCACGCAAAAGCCGCGGGCGTCAGCGCCAGCGCCCCGCTCAGCGCCAGCGACCAGACAAACCACGCCGGCCCGGTCTCGGGCCGGGCTGCAAAGGTCCCAACGCCCACAATAAACCACCCCAGCCCGATCGACCCCGCCCCGAGAATGATCAGCCGCCAGTTGACCGGATTAACCCACCGCCCTTCGACCCGCCCGCGCACCAGAAAGCGATCGCCATCAAGCCCGCGGTAGAGCACGCTCGCCCCCCAGACAAGCAGGATCAGCAGGATCCCACTCGCGCCGATGATGAGCCCGATTCCCGCAATCATGTCGCTGAAGTCTGACATCAGAGCACTATACCAGTCGGCAGCGGCGCGGTTGCTCTACAGAACAGTGAGGTGCGATGGGTCAATGAGGGCGGCGTGGTCATGTCTCTGCATGGCCACGATCAATGGCCCAGCTCCGTCCACAGCGTACCCCGCCTCGCTGCGCAAATCCCAAGCATCGACTTGGCCCAGTGTGCATCCGTCATGGCCATGCAGTGCCATGGCCACGGCACCTGGCTCCATTCTTCGCTCGAATTAGTCAGTCGGAGACTCCCATTCAGCATCAAAGGCTTCTCTGATACGATTTAGTACTTCAGATGGATTTCGTCCTTCCTTATGTTCGTAATGAGAAGCCACATGCCTTGCGAGATCCACAAGGAGCAAGCCCCAAGCAGCAGGGTCAGACCAAAGCCCGCCGGCCAATGAGACATGCTGACAACCTTCAGCAGCCCACACGCGAACAAGTTCTCTTGCATATGGGTCCGCCGTTGCTTCTGGTGGAATAGGAAGTTCTTTCATGTTGAGCCTCACTGATCGTCAAGAAGGTGCTGCCTCTTTGGGCCGATGGGATCTTTCTTATTTGACACATTTGGAGACTGCCGAGCCGGTGTGCCGTGCCCATGGCTCTGCATGGCCACGATCAGTGGCCCAGCTCCGTCCACAGCGTACCCCGCCTCGCTGCGCAAAGCCGAAGCATCGGGACTCGGCCCAGTGAGCATCCGTCATGGCCATGCAAAGCCATGGACATGGCACCCGGCCCCAGGTCGATATCTTCAGCGTGAGAAATCGCGTCGATCCTCGCGCTCGTGCCGGTCGGGATCGTGTTGTCGAGTCGTAGCGGTTCTCGCACGAGGCTACGGGCAGCCGGTCGCGAAGAGGTTCAGGAAGCGTTGCACATCGAAGAAGTTCAGCACGCCATCTTCCGTGAAGTCGGCGCGGTAACTGCCCGAAGCGTACAGTCCGAGGAATATCTGCACATCGAAGATGTCGAGCACGCCGTCGTTGTTGAAGTCCACGACGCACGGCGGCGTCGCGCAGCTCTGCCACCGGGCGATTCTGTTGACCGTCACCCCCCCTGCGGTGGTGAAACGCCCCCCGGCGTACAGGGCCGGGCCCGAGCCGTCGTCGAACGCCTTCAGGGCGTAGACGCCCGGAAAAGTCGGGCCGTCCACGCCCACCCCGTCCGGCCCTGCCAGCGCCGACCAATCGTGGCCGTCCCAGCGTGCGACGCCATTGACGGTCACCCCCCCGGCGGTGAAAAAGGAGCCCCCGGCGTACAGGGCCGGGCCCGAGCCGTCGTCGAATACCGTCAGAGCCCTGACGCTGCCAACCTCGCCGCCGACAAGCGACCAGTCATGGCCGTCCCAGCGTGCGACGCCAATGACGGTCACCCCCCCGGCGGTTCTGAAGTAGCCGCCGGCATACAGAGCGGGGCCCGAGCCGTCATCAAACGCGGCCAGGCAATAGATTGCGATCGCGCGCATGACTCCCGAGGATTCCAAGTCCGACCACGCGTGTCCGTCCCAGCGTGCGATGCCGTCGGCCGGCACGCCGCCGGCGATCTCAAATTCGCCTGCGACATACAAGGCTGGACCGGTGCCGTCGTCGAACCCCGCCATGTCAAAGACCGCGGCCAGGCCTCCGAAGCGGTACTGCAATCCCACGCCGGACGGGCCGGCCAACACCGACCATTCGGAACCGTTCCAAGACGCGATGCCGTTGGCAACCCTCCCCCCGGCGGCGAAAAAGGAGCCCCCGGCGTACAGGGACGGGCCGGAACCATCATCGTACACCTTGAGGGCAAACACCTCGCCGTTCACGGCCAGATAGGGCGTGTTTGAGGGCACCGACCACTCCTCACCGTCCCATCGCTCGAGGTAAACGAGGAACCAGCCCCCGACATACAGGGCCGGGCCCGAGCCGTCGTCGAACACCGTCAGGGCCTCGACCTCGTCGTCGATGCCCACACGCTCCGGGCTGACCAGCGCTGACCACTCGTGGCCGTCCCATCGCGCGATGTTGTTGACCGTCACACCCCCGGCGGTGATGAAGGAGCCCCCGGCGTAGAGGGCCGGGCCCGTGCCGTCGTCGAACACCGTCAGGGATCCCACTTTCGCAAAACTCCCACCGCTCAAGCCCACGGCGTTCGGACCGGCCAGTGCCGACCACAGCGGTATGCAATCGTCGTCCGCCCGCGCGGTCGGTCCCAGCAAGCCGCCGAGCACGCACGCCGACACCACCCACCTCAGCCCGGTCGCCAAGACTCGAACACCGTTCACCTTCGGTCGTTTCAGAATACACATTGTGATTCCTCCTTCCCATCAGGCGAACCGGGCGACGAGCCCGGCCACCCTCCAGGCAAACCCGCGATCCGCTGCACCGATACGGGAACACCTCACCCGAATCTGGCTTCGAACCGATCCGCACGTCGTCATGTCCAATTGTACAGCCGAGACCGCAGAAGACCACACGGAAACTTCCTCGAATCGAGCACCAGCCACGGCGTCCGGCGGCAACTCCTTCGCCCCTGTCTGGGCGAGAGGAGGGGGAGGATGTGTTCACGGGTTGCGCTCCACCCGTGGAGGATTTCGCGAAGTGCGTACGAACTTGCATGAAGTGTGTGCGCATGCCATGCTTACCCCTTGGTCTGCCAGGATCACAAGGAGGTAAGCATGGACGAGTGCGTGTGGAAGGTGATGCGGGTCGCGATTCGCTCGGCTGTCAGGAGCATACCACGTCTCGGGCGACGCCGACGCTACCGCCGGGTGCCGTGGTCATGGCTCTGCATGGCCACGATCAATGGCCCAGCTCCGTCCACAGCGTACCCCGCCTCGCCGCGCAAAGCCGAGGCGGAGTCACCCGACGTCAATCTCCGTCGTCGTCCGATGTGGGTGCTTCCGTCGTAGGGCGCTTATCACTTGTCTCGGACTCCGGTTCAACTTCGGGAGCAAGGCCCGCGATCTCGTGGATCAGTCTCGTCTGCTCGGCTGCGATCGCGTTCACCCGGTCGGTGATCGCGTTCCAGCCCTCGAACAACTCGTCGTTGTGCAGGAACAGTTCACCGGTCTCGGGATCAAAGCTCCACTCCTTCCAATTTTTATCGAGCAGCGCCACCGCCCGGTCGCCCAGATCGCAAAACTCCGCGTCCAAGTCTCGCAACTGGAGCACGATCGCGTGTTTCGAGTGGTTGCGCACGGTCTGGAAAAAGTCCGCAGCGTGAAAGGGATCCGCGATGCCCCGCTTGGCGAACTCGGTTTCAAAATATTCGAGCGTGGGGGATGTGGCGGACCGCAGGCCTTCGTTCGCGACACGGAACTGCGCCACGCGCCGCCGAATGTCGTCGAGGTCCTCCCTGTCTTCGATCCAAACCAGATCAAACGCCGAGGGATCCGCCAGCGCGTTGACCGCGGCGGTGTACGCGGCGGAGGCATCGCGCACACGCTCGACCAATGCGGCGGACACTTCGGCGATGACCCTGTCCTGCATTGTTCCGCTGGCGGCACCCGCGGCCCTCAGCCGCTCGGCAGTTTCATCGAGCGTGTTGGTGTCGATCGAGTAATCGCCGCTCTCGATCTGTGCGCGACGTCGGTCCTGAACCTCGGCCTGGTACGCTTGAAGCTCCGCGACCGACTTGTCCTGCGGTGACGTGCCGTACTGCCGAAGTGTTTCCTGCAGATGACCCCAGACTTGTCCGAACGCTATGAAACACGACAGTACCACGAAGACACTGGCGTATGAAGTGCGTTTGGACCTTGAGACCAGACCGATGCCTAGCGCGATCCCCCAGCAGATTGCCAACGTGAGAAAACTGCCTAGCACGATGCCCACGCCGCGTGCGGCCTCGAACTTGTCGGGTGCATCACTCACGATTGTTGCACTATCGAGCATTTTAAGAACAAAGAAGATCAGCCAACACGGGAGCGCGATGACCCATGCCCAGAGCGGCAGTCTGTGCCATTTCTTCGCTGGCTTCGATTTTGCCTCGGGAGTCTTGACAAGAGAGTCGAAGTCGAAGATTTTTTCGCTCATTGGAGTCGCTCCCGTACCGTGCTCTCTCCCCGCCCCGCGATCTCCTCTCCAATCGCCTCGACGAACGCTTCGAGCCCCATGGCTCCCAGATCCTTCTCGATGCCCAGCGCGCGCACGCTCACCGTCGCGTTCTCTTCATCGCGTGGTCCGACGACCAGCAGGTACGGGATCTTCATCTCCGAGCCGTGCTTGATCTTGGCCTGCACGCGCTCGTTGCCGTCATCGATGCTGGCGCGCACGCCGCGCGCCCGCAGCGCCGCCGTCACGCGCTGGCCATACGCCGCGCTCTTCTCGCTGATGGGCAGCACGCGGACCTGTTCGGGTGCGAGCCACGTCGGGAAGGCCCCGGCGAAGTGTTCGATGAGCACGCCGCAGAAGCGTTCCATCGACCCGAACGGCGCGCGATGGATCATGACGGGCCGGTGGGGCCGGTTGTCGGGCCCGATGTACGAAAGGTCGAAGCGTTCGGGCAGGTTGTAATCGACCTGCACCGTGCCCAGCTGCCACTCGCGCCCGATCACGTCCTTGACGACGAAGTCGATCTTGGGGCCGTAAAACGCCGCCTCTCCCGGTTCCTCGCTGAAGGGCACGCCCAGCGAGGCCGCGGCCTCGCGACACGCGCGTTCGGCCTTGTCCCATACCTCGGCCTTGCCGACGTACTTGCCGCTGTCGGGGTCGCGCAGCCCCACGCGCACGCGGTAATCCGTCATGCCCAGCGTTTTGAAGATCACCTTGACCAGTTCGAGGCAGCCGGTCACTTCGGCCCCCACCTGGTCTTCGGTGCAAAAAAGGTGGGCGTCATCCTGCGTGAAGCCGCGCACCCGCGTCAGCCCGTTGAGTTCGCCGCTCTGCTCCCAGCGGTACACCGTCCCGAACTCGGCCAGGCGCACCGGCAGGTCGCGGTATGAGTGCGGCTGGCTGGCGAAGATGCGGATGTGGTGGGGGCAGTTCATCGGCTTGAGCATGAAGCCTTCGATGTTGCCGGTCTTCATGCGGTTGGCCAGGTCCGCGCACGAGCAGCCTTCGGCGATGAGGCTGTCCATCTCGTCGCGTTCGACCAGCGGCGGGAACTGGCTGTCGGCGTAGTACGGAAAGTGCCCGCTCGTGCGGTACAGATCGAGCTTGCCGATGTGCGGCGTGAACACCTGGTGGTAGCCTTGCTTCTTGAGTTCGTCCGAGATGAACCGTTGCAACTCATCACGCACCACGCCCCCGGCCGGGGTCCACAGGATCAGGCCCTGCCCGACCATGTCGTCGATATGAAACAGCCGCAGGGCGCGGCCGATGACCCGGTGGTCGCGCTTCTTGGCCTCATCGAGACGTGTGACGTGCTCATCGAGGTCCTTTGCGGAAAAGAACGCGGTGCCATAGACCCGCGTGAGGCGGTCGCTGTTCTCGTCGCCGTGCCAGTAGCTCGACGCCAGGCTTGTGATCTTGAACGCCCCGATGCGTCCGGTCGAGGGGATGTGCGGGCCGCGGCACAGGTCTTCCCAGTTCCTGCCCGGTTCGCCGGTGGCGTAGAACGTCAGCGTCGGGCTGCCCGCCTCGTGGGCACGAAGGGCGTTGTCGATCTTGTACTTGCTTCCCTCGCTCTTGAGTTTGGTCATGCCCGCGTCATGCGTCACCTCGTAGCGGGTGAACGCGCGGTCCTCGGCGACGATCTTGCCCATCTCGGCTTCGATCGCCTCGAAGTCGCCTTCGCGCAGGGGCCGGCCTTCGGGGAAGGCGATGTCGTAGTAGAACCCGGTCTCGAGCGGCGGGCCGTAGACGAGCATGGCTTCGGGCACGAGCCTCTGGATGGCTTCGGCCATGACGTGGGCGGTCGAGTGGCGCAGCAGCATGAGGGCGCGGGGGTCGGCCTTGCCGTCGCGCGTGCTCGGCGTGATGATGGCGACGCGCGCATCATCGGCGATGACGGCGGACAGATCGACGACGGTTCCATCGACTTCGGCTCCGACAGCGTCGGCGGCCAGGCGCTTGCCGATGGCCTCGGCCACGGCCCGCGCCGTCACGGGCGCGGCGAACTCACGAACGGAACCATCGGGCAGAGTAATGCGGGGCATGAGCGATCCTTCGGGCGCGTTGTGCGCCGTGTGGCTCGATCATAGCGACCCGGTGCGGGGCGCTGGCGCGATCGCGGCCGTGCTGGTCAGAGCTGCGTGCAGCCTGCCGCGGGCGGCGGCCAGCGCGGCCTCGGCCTCGGCGCGCTCGAGCGCCCGCTCGTGCATGAGCACCGCGACCTTGACGCTCCCGCCCGCGCGCTCGAGCAGCGCCAGCGCCGCGTCGCGCTCAGCGCCCGTGAGTCGGGTGATGATGCGCGCGGCCCGGTCGATGAGTTTGGCGTTGGCGGGACGGACATCGACCATGAGGTTCTCATGCACCCGGCCGTCGGCGATCATCAGCGCGGTGCTGATGAGGTTGAGCGCCATCTTGGTCGCGGTGCCCGCCTTGAGGCGCGTCGAGCCTGCGATGGCTTCGGGGCCGGTGGGGATGATGACGACCAGGTCGGCGGCGTTGGCAGCCGCGGTCGGGCTGCACGCGATCAGCCCCGTGCCCGCGCCGGCCGCTCGCGCGAGCGTGAGCGCCCCGAGCACGCAAGGCGTGGTCCCGCCCGCGCTGAGGCCGATGACGGTGTCGTGCGGACCCAGGTTCAGCGCCCCCAGGGCGGGGGCAAACTCGGCCGGGTCGTCTTCGCGTCCCTCGCTGCTGGTGCGCAGAGCCGCGTCGCCCCCGGCGATCAGGGCGATGAACCGCCCGGGCTCGAGGCAGAACGTGGGCCCCAGTTCGGCAGCGTCGAGGACCGCCAGGCGGCCGCTGGTCCCCGCCCCTACGGTAATCACCCTCCCTCCCGCGGCGAAACCGGGCGCGGCCCGCTCGATCAGTGCGGTCAGGGCGGGCCGGGCGGCGGCCATCGCAGCGATGATCTCGGCATCGACGGCCATCAGGGCTGCCACGCAGTCGGCGATATCCATGTCCCCCAGCCCCCCGGTAGCGGGATTGGGGGATTCCGTCGCGACCTTTCCCCGGTCAGGCGGCGTGGGATGCATCCCTTTACAATAGCGATTCGGCGCGGCGGCCGTCACGGCGGCGGGGGCCTGCACCGTAGGAAAAGTGCTGATCCGGCCCGCAAGTGGGCTTGGGCGGGCAGGTCAGCCGGCCATCAGGGGCAAACACCCTCCTCCGCGCACCGACCATCCGGCCTGCGAACAATCCCGCCACCGGAGGCGTTCATCCCTCCGAACCTGGAGCCCGACCCGATGCACAGCCCGATCACGCTCTCTGCCCTGTCTCGCCCGCTGCGCGCTGCGCTGGGGTTGCTGGTGGCCATGTTGGCCCTGAGCCTCCCTGCCGCGCCAGCGAATTCCCAGCCCGGGTTCGACCCCTTCGGCGCCGCCTATGGCCCCGTCGTCGAAGTCGAAATTGTCTCCGCCGCCCCGGCCGCACGCCCCGGCGAGCCCTTCGCCCTGGCCGTCATCCTCGACCACATCCCCGGCTGGCACAGCCACACCCACCGCCCGCCGCCCATCCCCAGCTTCACCGCCGTCGCCACCGAACTGGCCGGTCTGAAAGGAACCGGCGCCGCCGTCGGCCCGATCCAGTGGCCGGCCAGCAAGACCATCAAGGTCGATTTCACCGGTGACGGACCGATGGATTACCCCGTCTACGAGGGCCGCGCGGCGATCTATGTGCCGCTCATGCCCGAAGCGGGGGCGAGCGAAATCCGTCTGACCTTCCAACTGATCTACCAGGCGTGCGATGATCGCCTGTGCGAGGCCCCCGTGTTCGATGACCGGGAGATTGTCATTCCTATCGCGGACCAAAGCGATGCAGACGCTGCGGCAGCGCCAACATGGACCGGCGATTTCGCTGCCTTCGATCGCACCGTCTTCGAGCGCTCGTGGGAAGGAGCCAACCAGCCCGACGCGCGCGAAACCGCCGCGGGCGGCTCGACCTTCTTCGGCTTGACCGTGCCCCGCGGGCTGATCGCGCTGGTGCTGCTGGCGATCGTCGGGGGCTTTGTACTCAACCTGACGCCCTGCGTCCTGCCCGTCATCCCGCTCAAGGTCATGGCGTTGTCCAAACACGCCGCCACGCCCGCCAAAGCCCTGTCGCTCGGGGCCGCGATGGCAGCCGGGGTCGTCGCGTTCTGGATCGGCGTGGGCCTGCCCGTCGCGCTGTTTCGCGAGGCGTTCGGCGACCCGTCGGCCCTCTTTGGCATCTGGTGGGTCACGCTGGGCATCGGGCTGGTCATCGCGGCGATGGGGCTGGGCATCATGGGCCTCTTTGAGATCCGCCTGCCCCAAGCCGCCTACCGCGTAAATGCGTCGGCCGATTCGTTCGGCGGCTCGTTCGTTTTCGGGATCATGACCGCCGTGCTCGGGTTGCCCTGTTTCGGGTTCGTGGCCGGGGCGCTGCTGGTCGGGCTGGCGACCATGCCCGCCTTTGACATCATCGCGATCTTCGCGGGGATCGGCGTGGGCATGGCGGCTCCCTATCTCGTGCTCGCGGCTCGGCCGCAGTGGGTCGCCAAGATCCCGAGAACCGGTCCGGCCAGCACCCTCGTCAAGCAGGTCATGGGCCTGCTGCTGCTGGCCGCCGCGGCCTACTTCGCGGGCGCGGGCGTCATGGCCCTGGTCAAGGCCGACCCGGTGCGGGCTGCGTCTCTGCCGGTCGCGGCCAAGGTCGCCTCGTGGTGGGTCATCGCGCTCCTGGCCGCGGGCGCCGGGCTCTGGCTGGCGGTGCGGACGTTCGCCATCACGAAAAAACCCGCCAACCGCGCGGCGTTCTCGCTTGTCGGGCTCGTCATCGCGGCCACCAGCGTGCAGTTCGCCCTCGGCCGCACGCACAAGGCCATGGACGACATCTGGATCCCGTACAGCCCCGAGAACCTCGCGGCGGCGCGAGCGCGCGGCGAAGTCGTCGTGCTCGATTTCACCGCCGACTGGTGCCTCAACTGCCAGGTGCTCAAGGCCACCGTCCTCGACCGCCAGCCCGTCAAGGGCGAACTGGCGGGCAGCGGCGTCGTGCCCATGATTGCCGACCTCACCAGCCGCAACGCCCCCGGCTGGGCCCGGCTCGAAAGCCTCGGCCAGACCGGCATCCCGCTGCTGGTCATCGACGGCCCGGGCCTCGCTTCGCCCTGGCAGGCCAACGCCTACACCCCCGCCCAGGTCATGGAGGCCATCGCCGCCGCACGAGGGCGCTGATTACAATTGACTCAGTCGCAGACCCGCCCTACCTTCATTTCCCCTCCCGGACAGCCGATAGACAGTCCGGCAGAGGCACCGTAAGCGGGTGTAGCTCAGCGGTAGAGCGTCACGTTGCCAACGTGAAAGTCGTCGGTTCGAATCCGATCACCCGCTTTTTCCCCTTCAGCGCGCACATCGTCCCGATGCTCGGCATCAGCCGAGCGTTATGTCGGCGCTCAGAGGGGGTTAACGCATCACAGCATTCCCGGCGCTCACGCTATATGCTGAGAACACCTCACGCTAACGGTGCGAACGGTGATCTGGTCAGTCTCTCCCTGTTGTGCACCGGGAACGCTCCATGCACTATCGCCGCCATCTCCGACGCCTGTTCTGGTGCCTCATGGCAGGCTTGGTTGCAACATGGCTGTCAGCATGGGGCCTTGCTGCCATGGCTTCTTCTTCGCCGCATGGATGGTCAGAGCAATCACGGATCCACGCATTCCCTGTCAGTGGGCCGGTATTGATTCGTCAGCGTGAACGACTCGGTGCAGTACAGCGATCCTTTCATTGGAATGCGGCTGCACGACTGTCGCATGAGGAATTTCAAAACTACCTGGACCTTGCGCCTTCAACTGAGGTCGGATCAACCTGGGGCATCAGCGGCGAAGATCTCTGGACCATTTCCCTCTCTCTGTGGCACCCAGGCACAACACAGGAATCAGCGTGGGGCTGGCCGAAGAAAGCCTTGTGGTATGTATGGGATGAGCAAGGCGGCATGCCGAACTTCATTGGAGGGGTTCGGTTGCCAAAGACTTTTGCAAGACTTTCAAACACAGGTGTCGAGTATCCGGGCGCTCTGCCATTCATTCCGATCTGGAGCGGGGTGCTTTTGAACACGCTTTTCTTCGCCTGTCTTTTCGCGGGGATCGGTTACCTTGCGCTGCTCGTCAAGTCAGAATCGCGGGCAAAGTTTCGACGACTTGCTGCAAAATATCTGACTCTTGGCGCTTTCACGACAGTTGTATCCGCATGGGTTTTCGCTGCAACGTCTGGTCTTTTGCTGCCATCACGTTTTGTGCAATCCATCAGCGTTCCAATCACGAATTCATCGTCGAATGCAATTGCTGTGCAGCACCACCTCCTGTGGGGTGGCCAAGTCAGATCGATGGAAGAGAATCAGAGATACAGCAGGCTCAGTTTTGGGTTGAACTCATTCACAACCGGCGTGCTGAATGAATTCCAGGAGCCACAGTGGGGTCTGAATCAGCCGGAATTGTCGCGTGCCTTCAGTGATGAAGGTGTATTCCAGATGCAGGAACGCGCGTGGGGTTGGCCCATGCTCGCGATGCATTGTCGATGGGAAAACAACAATCCGGGCGAACAATTCATAGGCGGCGTGCCTTTGCCGGAGGTACTCGCACTTCCGTCACACATTACCGGAACTGGTCAGAATCCAGCAATTCCATACCTTCCGATTTGGCGGGGATTGTTCATCAACACACTTTTCTTTGCGATCGCTTGGTTTCTTTTGATGATAATGTTCGCAGGTTTTCGCCAGCGACGCCGGATGCTGCGAGGCCAATGTCCGCACTGCGCCCACGATCTGCGAGGGCGGCTTGGTGATGGCTGCGCGGAGTGCGGTTGGCGCAAAGTGTCCTAAATCGCCCGATCTTCCCACTGCCGGTCCCGCGCTGCTGCTGCCAGTGCCTCGTGTTTGCGCAGGTACTCGACGCACGCCACAACGAACGTCGAGTGACTCCACGTCAGCGGGCTCACGCTCATCGGCGCGCCCGTGTACGGGTGATACTGCTCGGCCAGAACTCCCGACTCAAACGCCCGCGACACCGCCCACTCCATGAGCGGCAGCGCCTGCCGCAACTCCGCCGGCGTCCTGGCCCGCGCGATCACATACTGCGCCTGCCACAGCGTACAGATCACCCACGGATTTCCCGGCACACGCTCGATGTCGCTCGCTTCGACCTGATGGTAATAGTCGTGCTCATAGCGCGCGATGCCCCCGACCTCTGTCTTGACCCAGAGCCGCTCGCGGATCCGTCCCATCTCCGCAACCACCATCGGATCGTCCGCATCCAGACCGGCAAACGCAAACAGCGAAAAGTTCGCCGAGTCGGCCGTCAGATCAAGCCGATAACCACCATCGGCCAGCGGCACCGCCATGCGCGCAAAGCACCCGTGCCCTTCGTGCCACAGGTGCTTGCGCAGTGCCGCCCGCATTCGCTCCGCACCCTCCTTGAACTTCGCTGCCCGATCCATCTCCCCGAAATCCGCCGCAAACAGGCTCGCAGCCTCCAGCGCCCCGATCGTCGATGCCACCGTGAACGTGTGCACGCCACGCCGTTCTTCCCACAAATCCCAACTCGGCTGCGGCAGCCCGTTGTGATCGCGATATTCCAGCATCCACTCGGCCGGCTTGGCAACCAGCGGCGTATACAACGGCTTGATGAACTCTACATCGCGGAACGTCTCGAAGTGTCGCCGCAGTGCCCACGTCACCAATGCCGTCTCATCCTGCTGAATCGGCAGCACCCGCTGCCCGCCAAGCATCCACGGATGCCAACTCGACGCCAGTTTCCCCTGCGGCGTGTACTTGTGCAGAAAGAACCCATCCTCACGCACACACCTGGCTGCAAACCTGAAAAAACTCCGGCTCAGTTCGCTCTGCCCCGCAAGCACCAGCGCATACGCCACCAACGCCCCATCGCGCATCCAGCAATAACTGTAATGATCGCCCCCGAACTGCGTGATGTCGCTGTCGTTGGCCGCAACGATCGCGCCCCCGTTGTCGATCTGCGTCCGCATGATCAACTGGCTTCTATAGAACGCATCGCGGATGTTCTCGGGCAGCGGCGTCGTGTTCAGCGGCTCCTTCCGCGCCCACAACCTCCAATACGCCTCCGTCCGCGCCACCAGCCTGTCCGGGCTTTTCTCCCAGATCCGCTTGTTGAGTCTCTTCACATCGTCATACGTCTCGCCGCACGCGATCCAACTGATCACATACGCCTCGTCGTTGGGCTGAATCTGAAGGTTGAACCCGACCGTCGCGTCAACGCTTCCCTGGCTGATCGCGTTGCGCCCCAGTTGCCCGTCCTCAGCGTCGCGCCACGTCCCCTCAGCGTCGCCGATGCGCTTGGTCCCGATCGCCCAATGGTCGATCCCGCACTTGTGCTGGTCGCACGCATTGATCAGGAAGTACGCGTCTTCCTTATACAACACCACCGAGTTGGTCTGCGGGTCGTAGTTGGCCGTGTCCCCGACCGCCGATCCCTTGATCGACAGGTCGATGTGGTAGAAGACGCGGACATCGCGGGGTTTTCCCTTGAGGTCGCGCACCACGCACCGCCGGAAGTACACCGCCTCGTGAAAATCCACCGCGTCGTTGCACGTCAGTTCCAGGCCCAGTCCCTTGTGGACAAGCCGAACCTCGGTCACCAGCGTGTCGGTCCGATACCGCAGTTCCCGCTCCCACCCGGCCTCATCGATCCATGCAAACTCCCCATCCGCCCAGACACCGAACTTCTGCGGGTGCCCGGCTGTGTGATGGTGTCGCCCGACATTCGGGTAATACAAATCGCGCAGGCGATAATGCCTGTCAAAAGCGATCAACAGGCTCCCATTTCCGACCGGCAAGTCGCGAGGCATCGGCTCTCCAGGGTATATCTTCGCTCAAGGCCGCGGGCCTCATCGCCCGCAGCATCATCAAGACCATAACGGCCCGTCGGCCCCCCAGATCATCGGTCAATTCAACGCCCGACCCAACACCCGCCGATGGCCTCCGCTTCCGCCCTCTCAGGTCGGAAATAAGTCACAAACCCCCAAAATGGGATCTGTAACCACAAACCCGCCGAACAATCTCTAGCACGCCCGACGATCTTCGGGTAGACTGTTCACATCGGCCCGATTCCGGGGTCGCCACACATCAGGGAATTCACCCTGATGCCAGAAATGTTCAGTATCCGAGGGGGGGCCTCGGTTGAGAAGGGGAAAGTCATGCGATCATACGGACGCCGCGCATTCACGCTGATCGAGTTGTTGGTTGTCATTGCGATCATCGCGCTGCTCATCGGCATTCTGCTGCCAGCGCTGAGCGAGGCACGTCGGGCCGGGCAGAATCTGGTCAGTTCCATGAACCTGCGGAGCCTGAGCCAGATCTCCGCGATGTATCAAAGTGACAACAATGGCTCGCTCATCAATCCGTTCAACGAAACGACGGCTGGAGGATTTGGCGGGTGGGCGCGCGTGCGTAAGCCCGGTTTCGGCGGTACCTATATCTTCAACTCGCCCGGCGTGTGGTACAGCGAAATGTACGCCTTTCACTGGTACAGCCTCGTTGCAGCCGACCTGAGCGAGAATGACTGGGCGTCTGACATCCAGTTCGCTCCTCTTGACCCGATGCCAAAACAGCGTTACCTCGATCTCATCGTCTATGGCAACGGCAACTTCAGCAGCTGGATCTGGGATACATCCTACATTCTCAGTCCGACAACCTGGTATGCGCCTGAGCGGTACTCAACCACGCCTCGCGGCAACAATGTCCCCGCAGATGCGATAGCATCCAAAGTGCGGCGCAACCGCATCGACCATGTGACGTACCCGAGTGCAAAGGTCATCATCTGGGAACGTTTTGACACCACGCAGCGCTCGCGCATTCCTTCGGCCATCATTCCAGGCTTTCCGCAGACTTTCGCCTTCCCCCGCCAGCCATTCAGCCCGAACTGGAACAACCCGCTTGCCCTGCCTCAGGTCACTACAGCCGACGGCAGCGTGAGCCGTGTTGATATGGCCGATCTCTACGAACGTGCTGCTGATCCCGATCCTGTGCGGGCGCGCGATTTCATCCCGACTGACGTCTGGAACCCGATCGCCAACACGGTGCTTCGCCCCTACGGCATGGATAAGGACAACCTCGAAAACGGCGATTCGCTCAACCCGGGCAGCTATCCCGCACACTTCTGGGCAACACGCAACGGCATCAAGGGACGCGATCTGGCACGGTGAGTACAGCACACCATGAAGAAACAACACATACTTGGGATTGTCGCGGGCGTGCTCTTTGTGGCTGCGGCAGTGATGATCGTTCGCACACTCATGGGGCCTGCTGCGCCGGAGCTGACCGAGCGGCAAAAGCAGTTGCTTGAGAGGCCGGTGGTGCAGATGCCTGCGGGCACGAATCTGCCGCCTCAAGGCGACATGACCAACGAGGAGTATGCGCGATACCTGATGAAACTTCGAGAAGAAGCCAATCCGCCGCGGGGCGAAGCGGGGTCGGCGCGGCAGGCGATTCAGGATTGATTTAGGTGCGATTGCTTGAAAAGGTGTGCAACCGGCGACCGAATCTCCGTTATAGGGTGTAAAGGAGATTCACATGCGTGCAGCAATCTTTTTCTTGGCCATCGTTTCAACGATGGCAACCGCACAGATCAAAGCAATCAACAATGAGTTGGTATGCTGGTATATGGATCTTCAGGTCCGATGGGAGGTGGAAGAACTTCCCATTAAGGAAATCGCACCAGGCATCGTGCTCACTTCCGCCGCGATGACAGCTTTGGAAGTGGGTAAAGAGTGTGACAGTGCATGCACGCCCCTTGACTCCGATGCGGACGGGATGTCTGCGGATCTTTGCAAGGAAGAGGCAATCGGCGCAAGCGCTGCGGTTACCGGCTGTCTTGGCTGTGATTCGAGCATCGGGACCGGTGTGGGAGCGACTGCGCATGCCACGAAGACTTCTGGACAAGTGCAAGTTTCATCTCGATCTGCAGCCTACAAACAGACTATTCTGACGATTGAGTGTGAAGAGTTGTACGACTGTTTAACTCTCAATCTGGGAATTGTATCGGCTTCCTCGACAGTTACATGGGAGTTCTACTCCAGCCTTGGACAGTCTGTTCCCATCGCTTTTGAAGTGGAGGTCCCACAAGCTGGCCTTGTAAACTCGTTTTTGGTGCCGTGCGGCCCGCCGGTCACTCCTCAAGGTATGGGAAGGTCAGGAAGTTTCATCGCCATCGAAGGGTGGGCAAAGGACTCTTTGGGTGAATCATTGGGAGAGTGGGCACATCAGGGCTATATCGACAGTGATGGAATCGACGACATCAATGTCGGCGGTTTTTTTGATAGCGAAGACTTCACCCTTGAGCCTCAAAAAGACCGACTCGAGCTTTCTGGAACGACTGAATTGGGGTCCTCGATTCCAACTGGGGCTCGTTATGCCGGCCTTACTGTCCGATACGTTGAACTCGGCCGCCGCGACGGAGTAATTTCGACAACTGGGTATCGCTGTCAGGAAGCCCGCGAGTTGATGCGATCCACTTTCAATCTTGAATTGGGAGACCCCGGCTTTGATCCTCGCGTTGACTTCAACCGGGACAACATTGTCGATGCCGACGATCTGGACTTATTCAACAAAATGCCATGCTCTGCTGACTTCAACTGTGATGGAACTGTGGACTACTTTGATACGCAGGCATTCCTCGCGGCATACTCCAACATGGATATTGAGGCCGATATGAACTACGACACGGTCATTGATTTCTTCGATGTCCAGATGTTCCTTGCGTCTTACGCCGTCGGTTGCAAGTGACGGTAGATCATGCGCGGGTCGTCGCATCTTTCCTGGACTTAGGACTTCGGGATTTGGAATTCGGACTTTTGGACGCCGGATCTTTGGGCACACTCTTGCGCCCGATGGACCTTGCTCGTACTCGCCCAAAGGTCCGGGTCACGCGACATTCGCACGCGAGCGCCTGCGCACTTCCGTACCCGGAGGTGTGCACCTGTCGGTGCAAACCTCCGGCGTCCAAAAACCGCAGGTGATCCCGCACACTTCCGTACCCGGAGCTGTGCACCTGTCGGTGCAAACCTCCGGCGTCCAGATAGAGCGTCCAGATTTACGGCGTCCAGTTTTAGCGTCCCATGTTCAGGAAATTTGTAAGCAACTGTGGCCCATCGAGCGTCAGGAAACTCTCGGGGTGAAACTGCACCCCCTCGACCGGCGCCTTGCCCGCATCCTGCCACACCCGGCGCAACCCCATGACCACCCGCTCGCGCCTTCCGTCGGGCAATGTGTCCTCGCACCAGGCTGAAACTTCCCAGTCGCCATCGGGCGCGATCGACTCGGGCCTGACGACGAGAGAGTGGTATCGAGTCGCGATAAATGGATTCGGCAAACCCGCAAACACTCCGCGTCCGTCGTGGGAGATGGGGCTGGTCTTGCCGTGCATCTGGATGGTGTGGCGGACGACATCCATGCCGTTCAGGTCGGCCATGCACTGGTGCCCGAGGCAGACGCCGAGGATGGGGATGCGTCCCGCGAAATGGGCGATCATGGCGGGTGAGTTGCCGGCTTCTTTGGGGGTGCAGGGTCCGGGTGAGATGATAAGGTGTGTGGGGCCGCGCCCGTGGTCGAGAGCGTCGGCGTCTTGTGGGGCGAGTTTGTCAGCGCGGACGACGACCAGGTCGCGTCCGGGCTCGAGCGAGGGGTCGATTTCCCCGAGTCTCTGGACGAGATTCCACGTGAAACTGTCGTAGTTGTCGATGAGCAGAATCACAGGAGCGAGTTTAGGGCAGCGTTGGTGCAGTTGGAATCGAGCGAGTCTCTGACCCGGATCTTTGGGCGTCGAAGCGATGGGCGGATTGGAAGCAGGAGTGCGCCCAAAGAACCGGCGTCCGAATGCAAGGGTCTGGTTATGCGGCGAGTTTGCCGCGGGTGCCGGCGACGCCGTCGCGGGTGACGTAGAACAGTTCGCTGCAGATGGGGTATGGGAGGCGTCGGTAGTCTTCTTCGACGCGGGCCTGGAGTCGGTCGCAGAACTCTTTGGGCTTGAGCGACAGTGCGAGGAACATGTCGCGTGCGGGGGTTGCGACGTAGAAGTCGCCTCCGAGGTGTGAGGCGAGTTTGTTGTAGAGGCTTGAAATGAGGAGGCGTGCGGCGTCGTAGCCGTCCTGTTCGGCGACGATGATGGCTTTGCCACCCTCGCGGCTTTCGATGACCTGAAGGTCAAACTCGGGTGCGTAGGCCTCAAGATTTTCGCGTGCGATGGTGTCGAGGTCTTCCATGCTGACATTCCAGCGGACGGTCTGCTCGGTGGTGAGGCTGACGGTCATCTGTGGCATGTCGAGGACGAAGACGATGACGGTGCCATTGACGAACGGGACATGGGCGACCAGGTCGCGGCTGAGGTGTTCGAAGATGGATTCGGGTTGAATGCGCGGCATGATGCGCGGGCGTGCGAGATCAAAGTTGAGGTCGGCCAGTGAGAGGGCGTCGGAGGAGAAGAGTTGTTCGAGGAAGTGCTCGACGATTTCGGTTCCGCGGTTCGGTTCGTGGGCGACCATGCGGAAGAGGTTTTCGAGGTCGAGGCGTCGGCCATTGACGATGAGTTCGCGTGGCCCGACGAGGTCGACGTCGTATTCGGGCTGGAGGCGTTTGAGAAGGATGGCGACCTGTTCTGCAAAGGCCTCGGGTTCCTGGGGCATGTGGGCCATGTCAATCGACCTCCGTGCTGCTCTGAACACGATCCGAACGGGATTGTGGCGACGGGGTCCGGACGCGGGTGTCAGGAACCTGTTGCTCTGGTGCATCGGCGTGATTGAGGGGGTGATAGAGGGTGTGAAGAAGGTCAAAGAGGAGAATCGTGGGCGTGGGCGGCATAACCGGACCGGGTTGCGCGGTATGGAAATCGGCGCGGGGGACTGGAAATGTGGGTGGGAAAGTGGGATGCTTGGCGGGTCGGCGGTGGAGTTGCTAGAATCGCGGCTACTGGGGTGAGCGTGGGGTGGTCCCCGCCCGGGCCAGCGTGGGTCTCGGCCTCATCCGACCGTTGTGGAGACTGAAGCGTGACCGAGCAAGAAATCGAAGCGAAGGTGATCGACATCGTTGCCAACCAGCTGGGAGCCGATAAGTCGACCATCACGCGGGATACAAGCTTCGTGGATGACTTGAATGCGGACAGTCTGGACACGGTAGAACTCGTCATGGAGTTTGAGGACGAGTTCGAGACGTCGATTCCGGATGACCAGGCGGAGAAGATCCGTACTGTCGGCGAAGCGATCATGTTTATCAAGCAGGCCCACGGGGTTGAGTGAGCCGGTTGTCACGGGGGTGATGATCGGGTAGGCTCGATTGTGTGTTGCTCCATGGCTGAAAATGACCTTACCATTGGCTCGTCTCGTCGGTACCACCGGGTCGTGGTGACCGGGATGGGCGCGATGACGAACCTCGGTCTTGACGCGCCGTCAACCTGGGCTGCCATGCGCGCCGGGGTCAGCGGGGTGGCTGCAATTGAGAGCGAAGAGTTCAAGCGGTACCCGAACGAATGGGACGTCACGATCGGCGGGCAGATCCGCAATCTTGACGCCAGCCGGTTCATGGAGCCCCGCGAGGCGCGGCGGCTGGACCGTTGCACGATCATCGGGGTCGGGTCGGCGATCGAGGCGGTGCGCGATTCGGGGATGGATTTCTCGCAGGGCGACCCGACCCGCCGCGGCGTGGTGATGGGGTCGGGAATCGGCGGGATTCAGACGATCGAAGAAGGCATGCAGACGCTCAGTACGCGCGGCTCGGATCGGGTGAGCCCGTTTACGGTGCCGCGACTGATGGTCAACGCGGTGACGGGGAATATCTCGATCCGCTTCAACCTGCAAGGTCCGGCATCGGCACATGCGACGGCGTGCGCGAGTTCGGGGCATGCTTTTTCGGATGCGATGTGGTATATCCGTCGCGGTCAGGCGGACGTGATGCTGGCTGGCGGGGCGGAGGCAGCGATTACGCCCTTGTGCCTGAGCGCGTTCAGCACGATGAAGGCGTTGAGCACGCGCAACGATGATCCGGAGCGGGCGAGCAGGCCTTTTGACTCGGGGCGTGATGGGTTTGTGCTGGCTGAGGGCGGGGCGGTGTTCGTGCTCGAGAGTCTGGAGCACGCACTGGCACGCGGCGCGAGGATCTATGGCGAGTTGGTGGGGTGTGCCAACAGTTCGGACGCGGGTCATATCACGGCTCCGGATCCTGAGGGTCGTGGTGCGGCGCGATCGATGTTGTGGGCCTTACACGATGCGGGGCTTAGGCCCGAGCAGATTGACTACATCAATGCGCACGGAACATCGACGCCTCTGGGCGATCGCGCAGAAATTGCTGCGGTGTTCTCGGTGTTTGGGAATCATGCGAGGCGGAGTGCGGACGGGACGCTGCTGATGAGTTCGACCAAGTCGATGCACGGGCATTGCCTGGGAGCGTCGGGGGCGGTGGAGTTGATAGGGTGTCTGCACGCGGTGCGCGATGGTATTGTGCCTCCGACAATCAATTTAGACCACCCGGATGAGGGGTTTGATATTGATCTGGTAGCACATGATGCGCGGGAGAGGCCGGTGCGGTACGCGATGAATAACACGTTCGGTTTCGGCGGGCACAACGTGACGCTGATCATCGGGCGTTATCAGGGGTGAGGGTCGGCACGCGGGTTGCGTTGGCAGCCTGAGCGTGCATGATTGAAGTCTGACCCTTATCGGATCGATCAAGAGAATGATGGGAACTGAACTTTCGTCGATTCTGCGCCTTGAGGTGCCGATCGTTGTGTTGCTTGCCGAGCGAGCGATCGCGATGGGCGAGGTGATGTCGCTGGTGCCCGGGTCGATTATTGAACTGGGCAAGACGGTGGATCAGGATCTTGATCTGCTGGTGAATAACCGGCGGATCGGGCACGGTGTTGCGATGAAGGTCGGTGAGAACTACGGCGTCGAAGTCACGCAAATCGGCGATTCGCTGCTGCGCATCAATGCACTGGGAGCGGGAGAAGGCGCGGAGGATGCTGCGGGTGCAATGCAGCAGCCGCAGTGAGTGGGAATCGCAGGGAAATCAAGCGGACGCGACACGGCCGCCGCGAGAGCGGGTCTGGTCCATGTATCGCTGGAGATTGCGTCCGGGGCAGGCGGTTGGCGCGAGTTCCTGATGGGTGTAGATGCGTGAAGCGGGGATCCGATACTGGCGTGATTGGGCGATGAGGAACTGATCGAGCGCAGTCAATGCGCGCGGGGTGGGTTGCTGCTGTTCGAAGTTTCCGAGGACCAGGATGCCGAGATTTCCGGGGTTCTGGTCCTTGACGTGTGCGCCCTGAAGGGTGGTGGTGCGGCCTTCCCAGACTCGGCCTTCGGGATCGATGACGTAGTGATAACCGATGTCTGCCCATCCCTTGCTGCGGTGGCCGTTGCGGATGGTTTCGATGCGACTTGCGCAGGCCGCCATGGAGTTGAGTGCGACCGGGGGCATTCCGTCATGATGGACGGTGATGTGTGAGATGCCTCGCATGGGGTCGGCGAGGCGGGGATCGGGTCCGACGCGAGTCCAGCGTGAGCGTGGGAGAACGCCTGAGGGAATAGATCCGGCCGAACCGAGCGCGACGGAGGACGAGCCTGCGGCCCCTGAAGCGGGGACGGGATTAGCGGGAATGGGCTTACCGATCTGGCTGGCGGTGGTGCCCCTGCGTGCGTTGGTGGAGCCACAGGCTCCGAGAATGGCGGAGAGAGAGGTGAGCGTGCCGCACGCGATGGCGTGGGCGATCCATTGGCGACGATTGAAGTTATCCACGGCGTCCATCATATCGGCCGAACGGGAGATTTTCATTGAGCGGATTGTGGTGGCGTGTAAATAGTGGCCCTACGTTCAAGGTCCGCGGGTGAAGAGGCGGCTTAAACGGGTGTTTGGGCGAGTCTTCGGCGGGATGTGAATGTACTTTTTTTGGGGAGTTGTGCATGCGTTCGAGGATGGCCATGGTTCTGAGCGTGCTCGGGTTGGCGGCGGGGATGAGTGTTGGGCAAGCGGAGGATGCTGCGGCACGGGCGCAGGCGGCTCGGGATCGCATCGCGGCTTTGGAAGCGGCGATCGAGGCGGAGAAGGCGGCACTGGCGGAGGCGGAGTCGCAGTTGGCATCGTCGGCGGGTACTGATACGGCGGTTCAGCCTGAGGCTGCGTATTCACCGAGTTGGCTTGAGGGGTGGAAAGGCTCGGTCGAAGCGGGGCTCACGGGCTCGGGCGGAAATACTGATCGGATCAGTTTTCGGACGAGTGTGAACGCGAAGCGCACAACGGAGCGATATGAAACGTCGTTCGGGGCGGCGTATCAATATGCCAAATCGGACGGCCAGGAGAGTGCAAATCGGCTTGAGTTGAATCTGCGCAATGACTGGCTGTTCAAGGATTCGAAGTGGAGGATCTTTGCGCAGGGCAAGTATGAGTCGGATCAGTTTCAGGACTGGGACCACAGGCTCAGCGGGTTTGTTGGTGTTGCGTATGAGTTCATCAAGAACGAGAAGACGCTGCTGGTGGGTCGAGTGGGTCTTGGCGGCTCGTACAAAATCGGAGGCGAGGACGAAGAGTTCAACCCCGAGGGATTGGCGGGGTTGGAGTATTCGCGGCAGTTGACGGATCGGCAGCGGCTCACGGCTGCGACGGAGTATTACCCGGATCTTTCGGAGCAGGGAGAGTTCCGATGGAACAATCGGGCGACGTGGGAAGTGATGGTGGACCCGGAGACGAATCTGTTCCTGAGGCTTGGGGCGGAGCATCGGCACGACAGTCAGCCTGGGACGGGGCGTAAGCACAACGATTTGGATTACTTCCTCACGATGGGGTGGTCGTTCTGAGTATCGTGCACATGAGGTGATTGAAGATGTGGCTTTTGATGCAGGAAGAGATTGATGCGACCGGAGCTGAGCCTGCGGCAGATGCGGCGGCCGGGAATGGCGAAGAAGTATCGATTCTGGAGAGAGCGGATTCGTTGATTCAGTCAATTTCGGAGGGGAATCTGTCGCAGTCGGACTTGATGGCGCTGTGGAGCGGGATCGGGTGGCCTTTGGCCAAGGCGATCGTGCTGATTTTGGTGGTGCTGGTGATTGCGAGATGGCTTGGCCGGTTTGCCACACGGATTGGGAAGCGAGCGAAGATCGAGATTACGCTGGCGCGGTTTTTTGGGAACCTGGTGCGCTATGGCGTGCTGGTGCTGGGTGGGCTGGTCATTCTGGATACCTTCGGGGTGAAGACGACGAGTTTTGCGGCGGTGATCGCTGCGGTTGGTTTTGCGATCGGTTTGTCGCTTTCGGGGACGCTGAGCAATGTGGCGGCGGGGGTGCTGCTGCTGGTGTTCAGGCCTTTCAAGGTCGGGGATGTGGTGTCTGCGGGCGGAGTTATGGGGAAGGTTGATGAGATCGGGCTGTTCACGACGGTTTTTGATACACCTGACAATCGGCGGATCATTGTGCCCAATGGCTCGATCTATGGGAGCACGATCGAGAACGTGACGTTTCACGCGACGAGGCGAGTCGATGTCGCGGTGGGGACGGCGTATGCGGCGAATCTGGATCGGACGCGCGAAGTGCTTGTGCGTGCGGCGGAAGGCGTGGAGGGCAGGCTGCCGGACCGGGATGTTGTGGTGTATTTGAGTGAGTTGGGGAGTTCTTCGATCCAGTGGTCGGTGCGTGTGTGGGCTGCGACTTCGGAGTTCTGGGCAGTGAAGGAACGTCTGACGCGCGGCATCAAGGTTGCGCTTGATGAGGCGGCGATTTCGATTCCGTTTCCGCAGATGGATGTGCATGTGCAGCGTGAGAGCGAGTAGTCGGTTTGTGCGGATTCTGGGCGGTTTCTTGTTGACCGTGAGTCAGATGGGCTTGACGGGGCGAGAAAGAATCGCACAATGAGTTGAGCGGGGACCGACTGCGAAGTCTGGTGTTCGCTCCAGGGGGAGGCGATGCGTCATTTTTTGATAATTCTGACGGTGATTCTGATGTGCTCGTCGGCACCGGCGGCGGTGCGCAGCACGTCGGGTGATTCGGTCATTGAGCTTGCAGGTGGAGTCTTTTCGCTGGGGAATTTGCCGACGGACTTCTCGGTCCTGCTGTGGGTTCGGGCGGATGAGACGGTTGCGGATGCTCGAAGCATCTTCGAAGTGCCGGGGGTCTTTCGGATCGGGACTGACGCTGAGGGGCGTGTCGAGGCGTCTGCGGTGATGAAGTTGATAGAGGGCGGGACGGAAGAGTTTGGCGTCGTTGCGGATGGGGTTGTGGCAGGCGGCCAATGGACACTGATCGCGATGGTGTACAGAGGTGGCGTGCGCGAGATCACGCTGCATGTGCGTACGCATGAGGGTGGTTGGGAGAACTCGGCGACTTTCGGCCTGCCTGCGTCGTTGATGAACTCGGCAAGCGGAGGCGCTCGGCTGGGTCGTGGATCGGATGGTCGGCCGGCGCTGGTGGGGTTGTATGGGCTTGTGTGTGTGCGATCGCACACAGTTGGGCCTGTGGATGTGCTGACAATGTATCAGTACCGGCGCTATTTTGGCGGGTATGTGCTGCATACAGCACCGTCGGGCTCAATGAATGGTCCTTCGGGCGCGCTGTGGATGATGAATCATGCGATGACGACACAGCCGACGGATGTTGATGCGGGCGGAGAGCGGCACGAGCGTGCGGCGGTAGTTGGAGAGGCCGTTGGGCGGCACAATGTGCATGTGTTCGATCGGCAGGTGGCGGGGCTGAGCGAATACGAGCGGTTCAACCGAGTGCGCGGGACGGCTCAGGTCAGCGGGTTTGTGTACGAGAGTGTGTACGACGACGAGGCGTCAGAGTGGTTTGTGCGCGATCCGGGGCCGTTCAGTGCTACGTTCGAGAGTGTTGGCGGGCCGTCGCCTTTGGCGCGTCGGCTAGCGACGCAGCCTCATCGGCTGATGCGGGTGATGATCAGTTCGAACAGTCGCGCGGTGTCGCGATCAGATGGGACGGATCTCTCGCCGGGAAACTACACGCATGGGTTCATTGACTTACAGCGTGAGCACACGGCCGGTGTGTTTTTTCGTCCTGCAACGCGTGGGTCGCTCGCACCCTGGTTCGGGCTTGATTGCACGGAGGAGGCGCGATCGCACCGCGCACAGTTGATCGATGCGACGTTCGGGAAGTACGGTGCTTTTTCGCGGATGTGGACGGGAAGTGCGCGTGGGCCGAGCCAAGGACCAGGGGCCGGGCTGTTTGTCGAGAATGGCGGTTTCTATGAGATGCGAGCGAAGCCTGAGCCAGGGAGTCTGATGACGGCGGACAAGCCTCTGGTGGTTGAAGCGCATGTGATAGCGTTCCCGGGCGCGTCGACGTTGATGTGGCAGGCGACGCGCGGTCGCTCGCAGGGCGATGTCGGGATTGCAGCAGGTCCGCCGCAGGTGCTGGACTTGAACACACAGCGATATGGGCGTTTGTGGGGGCCGGGCGACAGCATTATCAATCCGACCGCGATCCGACTTGATGGCGATTGGACAGGGCTGGTGGAGGCTGGCGATGCCATCTACGTCGTGGCAGGGCCTGGGGCCGGGCAGTTGCATATTGTGTCGCGCGTGACGCAGGGGATTTTCAGCGCGATCGTCGAGTTCACGATGCCGATGCTGAGTTCACCGAGCACGGGGTCGGATATGCGTGTGGGGCCTTGGCGCTTCGAGACGGTGCGGCACGAGTTTGATGCGATAGAGGCTGGGGACGAAAACGATTGGCGCGGACTTCGGCTCGAGGCGAGCGGTGGAAATGGGTTTGCAGTGTTTGCGTTCAATGCGTGGCGGCCGAATGTGAGAGGATTTGTGTTCGGCATGTCGGGGTGGGGCGGGAACGGATATCTGCCTCAGTTGTTGTATGGTGATGCGACGGCGCGGCGCGCGTGGATGGAGATGTCGCAATCGGATTTGTGGCTGGTGGTTCCGGCGCAGCAGAACTCGGTGACGTCGAACATGCGTGACTGGACGGCCGAGATTCGCGCTGCCCTGCCTCAATGCGAAGTGGTCTGGGCGGGCGAAGGTGATCATCCATCGGGGCAGTTGCTGGCATGGCCGACGTACATCGTGAACAACGCAGCAGCGGAAGGCGTGGTTGGTGTTGTGGCGTTTGATCGGCCGGGGATCGGGACGAGTCTGGAGCAGTTGGGCGATGGGCATCGCTCGAACCTGCCGCACCTGAGTCGGCGCGGGAACCTGCAACTGGCCAAGGTGTGGTCGAAGTTGCTGCTGGAGGCGGCGACGGACCCGTGCCCTGCGGATCTGGCGGCGCCATGGGGCGTGTATGACTTCTTCGACGTGCAGGTTTTTCTGTCGTACTTCGCGGGTGGAGACCCGCTGGGAGATCTGAACGGCGACGGGGTGCTGGATTTTTTTGATGTGCAGATGTTTCTGGGGGCGTTTTCGGGCGGATGCCCTTGAGTGGGTTTTGATCAGTGATCGTGCGCGCGGAAGCCGCTGTTGCGATCACCGATGCGGAGCAGGGCCAGAAGGTCTTGTGCGCGCGAGCCGCCCAGGGGCTTGCCGGCGATGAGGACGGCGACATCGCCATCTTTGGCGATGCCGTGCTCGCGAAGATAGGCCTCGACCATTTCAGTCCACTCAGCGAGTGTGCCCGAGGGCGGCGGCACGGCCTGAACAGGATTGACGTTGGCCAGGAGCGTCATCTGTCGCGTAGCGACGGTGCTGCTGGAGTAAGCGATGATGGGGATGCGGAAGGCGCTGCGGCTGAGATAGCGTGCCATGCCGCCCTGCTGCGACCAGACAACGACGACGGTGGCTTTGCTTTCGCGTGCGATGTGCCATGCGCCGCGCGCCAGGGCTGCGGAGCGGTATGGGAGCTCTTCGAGTTTGGGCGCGGGCGCGAACTCGCTGGTGGTATCGACAATGCTCGATTCGGTGACCGCAATGATGCGTCGCATGGTTTCGACGACGAGAGCGGGATGCTTGCCGACAGCAGTCTCGCCCGAGAGCATGACGGCATCGGCGCCTTGAAAGACTGCGCCGGCGACATCGTTGGATTCAGCGCGTGTGGGTGAGGCACTCTCGATCATGGATTCGAGCATCTGCGTGGCGACGATGACGGGCTTGCCGTATTCGCGGCAGGTTTTGATAATGAGGCGCTGGGCGACGGGGACGTAGGCGACGTCCATCTCGACGCCGAGGTCGCCGCGCGCGACCATGATGGCATCGACAGCCTGCACAATGGATTCGATGTTGGCGATGGCCTGGGGCTTTTCGATCTTGGCGATGACGGGGATTTCGAGGCCTGCGGATTGATCGTGAATGGCGCGATCGGTCGAGCAGAGGCCTGCGATGCGTTGCTTGAGGTCGATGACTTCGGCGGCGGTGCGCACGAAGGAGAGAGCGAGGAAATCGAGACCATGGCGTACGGCCCATTCGACACACTGAAGATCGCGATCGGTAATGGAAGGGACGTGAAGATCGGATTCGGGGAGGTTGATGCCTTTGCGTGAGGTGATGCGTCCGCCGACGGTGACGCGGCAGCGGAGTTCGATTCCTGGAATTGCGTCGACCGCGAGCATTCGGATTGCGCCATCATTGATAAGGACGCGCTGGCCTGGGAGGACATCGTGAAAGAGTGGGTCGAAGGTCGAGCCAAAGACGGGGAGCCGGGTTTCAGGGTCAATGTAGGCTTCGGAGACGTTGCGGCGGAAGAGGATGTCACTTCCGGTTTCGACGATGATGCCGCCATCTGGCGCGAGATCGGGGACGCCGGTGACGCGGAGTTTGGGGCCTTGAAGGTCACCAAGAACAGCGACGGGTTGGCCTGAGCGCTGTGCGGCTTGACGAACATTCGCAAGGCGTTTTGCGTGGTCTTCGAGGTCGCCGTGGGAGAAGTTGAGGCGGAAGATGGAGACGCCTGCGGCGATGAGTTTGTCGAGCATCTCGGGAGGCTCGGATGCCGGGCCGAGAGTGGCGACGACTTTGGTGTGTGTTGGTCTGGCGAGTTCAGGTTGGGCCATCGGGTCGCGCACGGGTATCTCCGCAGAGTTCATCGACTATCGCGAGGCAGGTCTGTGCTTGTGATAGAGATCGACGATTGTGGCGTACTGATGGCGGAAAAAGCGGACATAGGCAATTTCTGCGCGTTTGGCAGCGACAGGATCGCGCCAGGAATCGCGAAAGGCCCGATAGTTCTGTTCATTGAAGGCCAACACAGAACCGTCGGGCATGGTCTGCTCGGGAAAGGCGTGGAGAAGTTCGTGCATGTACGCGATGACATCGGGGGGGAAGGTTGGCGTCTCGGTGGCCATGGCGATGGCGTTCCATGCTTCGCGGATTTCGGGGCCTGTGGTGATGGCGAACGCGCCCATCATCATCTGGACGCCAGTACGCCATCCGGGATTGGCGGTGTTGGAGGCGATGGCGAAGGGATCGACCTGATCGGCGAAGTGATCGAAGTATTTTTCAGCCATGATGCGGCGGACGGGCATGCGGCGGAGTTCGTATTGGCGTGGCCCCATGGGCTGGCCTGCGGGCCCGGGCGGGTTTGATGCGCCGTTGCGTGAGGTGGCGCGGAACTGCCACAACGCCTGGCCCTCTTCGGTGAGTGTGAAGGCGATGAAGCGGCGGGCAAGTTCGGGATTGGCTGAACCGCTCAGAAGCGAGACGGGATCGGCATCGACGTAGACCGAGCCGACGGGATCGGTGTATCCGACACGATCATCGCCGACGGCGTTGGCCTGTCCGCGGCCATAGAAGTCGATGGCGAGTCCCATTGCGGCTTCGCCTTGTGCGACGTCCATCGGGGGCTTGGTGGAGGAGTTGGTGAAGTAGCGAGTGTTGGCAGACATTTCGCGGAGAATGCGCCAGCCTTCGTCCCAGCCGTAGTACCCGAGGATCGAGTCGAAGGTTGTGGTAACGGAGCCGGATTGGCGGGGGTCGGCGAGAGCGATCTGATTGCGCAGGCGTGGGTCGGTGAGGGTTTTGAATGAAGTGGGTTCGCCGACACCGAGTTCGGTGCAGAGATCGCGGTTGAAGACGATGCCAAAGCTCGAGAGCGCGGTACCGATCCAGTATTGATCGGGGTCGTAGAGTTGCTGGATGCCGATGCGGTTCTCGCCGAAGAGGGTCTGGAGTTCCGCCGGATCGAAGCCTGCGGGAGCCGAGAGAGACACGGAAACAGTGAGCGTGGGTGAGCCGTCGGGATTGGAAGTGATGCGGACGCCTTTGGGAAGGGGACGTCCGAGGACGCGTTCGACGGAAGCATTGTCGATGGTGTGGCCATGGAGACTGGCGGGGGTTATGTCGGCCAGACCGAGTGCGGCGTTGAGTGGAGTGCGTGAAAAAAGTGGCTGATCGACCAGGATCCCGGTCTTGAGTCGGCCGTGGTCGTAACTGCCGCCTCCGAACATGAGGTCGTAGGCGCTTGCACCGTGAGCGAGCACGATGCGGCCGTCGGGCGCAAGCGTGACGTTTCCTTTTTTGATTTCGCTGCGGAACTGGGCATCGAGTTGTGCCCAGATGTCGCTGGTACCGCCGGGTGTGCGCATATCGACACGCACAGGTGAGCCGAACTCGCGCAGGTGCCACGCGGTAAAGGCTTCGGCGAACTCCTGGCGAATCTGCGGGACGTGGGGCGTGACGATGAGGAGGAGGGGCGCGCTCGGGTCGGGGCGTTCATCACGGGCCGAGAGGCTCATGGCGAAGGGGACGCCGATGATGATCGCGAGAAGCGTGACGATGATGATGCGTGCAGCCATGCGCTGAAGTGTACGATGTGAATGTGGCCAGCGTGGAGTATCGGGGCGCAGGCGAATGGGAGAACGAAGCATGGCTGAAGTGAACAGGGTCGCGATTGTGACAGGCGCGGGGAGCGGGATCGGGCGCGAAGTGTCACTGCAACTGGCTGGCGTGGGCTGGCGCGTAGCGCTCGTGGGGCGAACGCTTGGCAAGCTCGAAGCGGTTGCACGCGAGATCGATTCGGGCGAACGAACGTTGTGCATCGCTGCGGATGTGGGCGAGCCTGCGGCTGCGGGCAGGATCGTCGCGGCGGCAACACAGCGGTTCGGGCGCGTTGATGCGCTGGTGAACAACGCAGGGCATGCGCCGATGAAGCCGTTTCATCAGTTCAGCGACAGCGAAATTCAAGGGGTGTTCGAGGTCAACGTGCTTGGCGCGATCCGCCTGACGCGCGAAGCGTGGCGGAACCTTGCTGATGCGAAGGGGCGGGTTGTGAATGTGTCGAGTTATTCGACGATCGATCCGTTCGCGGGCCTTGGTGTGTACTCGGCTGCGAAGGCGGGGCTGAACCTGTTTGCCAGAGCGATCGTGAATGAAGGGCGTGGGGTGCTCGGTTTTACCGTTGCTCCAGGCGCGGTAGAAACGGAGATGCTGCGGTCGATCGTGCCGAGTTCGGCATTGCCCACGAACAAGACGCTCGCACCGGCGGATGTGGCGAGGGTGATTGTGGCGTGCGCGATCGGCCAGCGCGATCAGGACGCAGGATCGGTGATCGCGATGCCAAGCCCCTGAGCGGGTTTGATGGCACGAATGGCAAGAAACATCGGGAACTCGCGGCGTGCGCGGTTTTCTTCTTGAGCGCGCGGTCCGGGTTCGCTCTGACGCGGGCTGGACCATTCCTCAATCGAGTCGATGAGAAGGCCGGCCGAAGTGATGGCGCGTATGTAGGACTGAAGCGGGCGGGCGTAGGTGACGGTTGTGACCGGAGGTTCGCCAGCGGCTACCGCGCCGGGGTTCATCACAATCTCAATGGGCTCGATCGAGAGGTACGCATCGACACGGCGGTGTTGCTGCTGCGTCTCAGGCGTAGCACCGATCCAGACCCAGCTGCTGCGCCGGGGCGTGCGAAAGGCGGGGTGGAGCACAACAGCGACGAAGCGCCCGCCGGGCTTGAGCGCGCCAGCGATGCCGCGCATAACCGGTTCGAGCGGATTGATATTCATGAGCGCCAGCACGCATGACGCAGCATCAAAGGGTTCGAGCGAGAGGCGGTCGATGGTGCGGGCGTCGCCGAGCTCAAAACGCGCGTGTTTCAGATGGCGCTGTTGTGCGAGTTCGATGAGTCTTGGGCTGGCGTCAACACCGACGACAGCAACCTCTCGGGAATCAAAGCGTGCTGCAAGCGTTCCTTCGCCGCAAGCCACATCGAGCAGGCGCTGGCCCGGTGTGAGCGAGAGCAAACGATCGACGCCGGGATGGACGAGGTCGGTGTGAAGGTCGCTTCGTGAAGAGCCGAGCATGCCGGCGTACCAGTCCGCGACTTCGTCCCAGCCTTCGGTAGTTTCGGGTGTGTCGGATTGTGGCGCGGGGAGCCCGACAGCGTCGTACATCCACGCGGGCGCGGGGCATGAAAGGCGCATGCGCTCAGATGAATCAGGATGGGAGAATGTGATTTCGGCCAGATGCAGGCCTACGAACCCCTTTGGGCCGATGACAGGTACAGCCCCGATCTGTCGCAGGTGTCGCTCGATCTGCCCTGGCGCGTCGGTGCGTGGTCGCAGGCGGAGGAGTGCGCGTCCATCGCGCACCGCGAGGCGCTGATAGTGCGTGACGAGTTGGCGGACGACGCCGGTGTCGCGTCCCTTCTGCTCGGTGCTGACGGTGCCGTTTTCGGGTGCTGAATCAGCAGCGGGCGGCCCTTCGACCAGGACGAGATAAAACCGCTCGAAGCGGCGCGAGCGCATGATGTTTTCGCGTGCTGTTGGAGTGAGCGCCAGGAGCGTGATGCCGCTGGCGTATTGGTCGAGTTGATGCAAAGTCCATGGCCCCTGATCGCGGCGGCGGACACGGATCTGCTGGCGGATGATCGAAAGAACGCTTGCTTCTTCGTCGTGGCCGATCACGGGCAGACCGACGGGCTTGTTGATGGCGACGAGCCACTTGTCCTGATGAAGAATGGGAAGCGTTCGAGGCTCGCGTGGCTCTCGTGATTCGCGCCTCGGACCTGGCGGGCGCGGGCCTCGGGGCATACGCGGCCCGGGCGGAGCGCGATCGGGCGAACTGGGGCGTGCTCCCAGACGTGTGCGGCGGACTCTTGAGTTTGGCCCGTCGGGCCTGCGATCATCGGGCATGAGTGCTCTCCGCAACGATCGAGGCGTGCATGGTCTGGAGGTGATCGAGCAGCCACTCGGCAAAGTCGGGTTTGGTCATGGGGCCCGGCGTCGCGATGGGCTGAGCGAATGGGGAGTCTGGGCGTCCGACGAGGAACGCTTCAATCGTCAGCGCGTCCATGGTTTCAAGAGGGTTGGCGACGACGAGGTCGATTTTTTTACGTTGGAGTTTGCTTTGGGCCGAGGCGATGAGGTCGGCCTTGGGTTCGAGCGCAAAGCCCACGAAGAGATGGTTCGGGCGGCGCAGCGGAGCGCATGAGGCCAGCAGGTCGGGCGTGGGTTC
Source organism: Phycisphaeraceae bacterium (assembly GCA_019636795.1). Taxonomy (NCBI): domain Bacteria; kingdom Pseudomonadati; phylum Planctomycetota; class Phycisphaerae; order Phycisphaerales; family Phycisphaeraceae; species Phycisphaeraceae bacterium. Next base: position 58,264 of record JAHBWW010000007.1, on the reverse strand, counting down.
AAGTTCAAGCGAGAGACCTGCGGAACTGCGGCGGATCTTGGATTCGAGTTGTCCTGGCGCGAGTCTGGGGCGAAAGTCTGCTACTGCGGCCGCCATGATGAGGATGTCGGTGCTGGGGACTTCCTGAAGCAGCAGTTCACCAAGGTCGGCAGTGGTGCGGAATGGGCAAACCCGGACCCCGGATCGGGCGGGCTTTTGGGATTGACACCCGATCAGTGCGGTGACGGGCCAGTCGCGGGAGTCGGCGGCGTCGGCGAGTGCCGCGCCAAGGCGGCCAGAAGAACGGTTCCCGATAAAGCGCACGGCATCGATCGGCTCGTAGGTCGGGCCTGAGGTGATGAGGAGGCGGGGCGTATGTCTGTACGAGGGGTTTGCGGCCATGTTTAGAAGGATGGTAGGGCGAGGCAGACTTGGAACCGCGCGCCGAGTCTGAGCGGAAGGCACAACACTGGGGGCCCGCTCCTTGAGGTGGGGTTTGGCGCTACAGTGTCGGAGCGCGTCCCTCGTGATGGATTCAGAGCGGATGCGGCTGTGCTTTGCATTCGGGCCGATGCAGTGGCCCGATCTTGTCGGCGCTTGCAGGGGATACCACCACCGATGGCACGATCGCGCAAGAAATTGGGAGACATTCTGGTCGGCTGGGGGGTCACGGACGCAGAAAAAGTGGCGCACGGGATCAAGGTTGCCAAGGCAACTGGCCGACGGTTGGGTGAAGTACTGGTCGAGGCTGGGTACTGCACGGAAGAACAGGTCACCAAAGCCTTGGCAGAGCAGTTTGGCATGGAATACGTGGATCTGTCGGCGGCCAGTGTGGCCGGGCAGGTCAACATGAAGGGCATCGACGAGGGACTCATCAAGCGGTACAACGTGCTGCCGATGGGGAATGCCGGCGGCCGATTGCAACTCATCATCCACGACCCGCTCGATCTCGATCTGCTGGAGAACCTGCGTTTCAGGCTCAACACGCAGATCGAGCCGAGGCTGGCGAGCAAGAGCCAGATCAAGAACTTCATCGAGGGTAAACGCCCTGAGAAACAGGTGGGGCGCGATGAGTCACTGGTCACGGATTCGATCGACCGGACGATCGACCGTTCGGTGGATAGATCGCTCGATCGTTCGATTGACGTCGCATCGGAAGATGCTCCGATCGTGCGTTTGTGCAATCGGATTCTGTCTGAAGCGGTGCGGCTGCGGGCATCGGATATTCACATCGAGCCGATGAACGACAGGGTGAGACTTCGGTATCGCATCGATGGTGTGTGCATAGAACGCGATAATCTGCCCAAACGCATGCAGAATGCGATGCTCAGTCGCGTGAAACTGATGGCAGGCATGAACATCGCTGAGAAGCGCGTGCCGCAAGACGGGCGTGTGAAACTCGAAGTTGAAGGCACGATGATCGATTATCGTGTTTCGGCGTGCCCGGCGTATCACGGCGAGAGCGTGGTGCTGCGTATTCTGAGGCCTGATGCGGTGCGCATCGGTCTGGTGAATCTTGGTTTTGAACCGGATAATCTGGATATTTTCAACAAAATCATCCGCCGACCGAACGGCATTTTTCTGGTGACCGGGCCGACAGGTTCAGGCAAGACGACGACGCTGTACAGCGCGCTCGATGTGCTCAATCGCCCTGACCGCAAGATCATCACGGCTGAAGATCCGGTGGAATATAACTTTGACGGAATTAACCAGTGTCAGGTGCGTGAAAGCATCGGATTGACATTTCCCGCGATTCTGCGGTCGATGCTGCGCCAGGCGCCCAACATCATTCTGGTGGGCGAAATTCGTGACCGCGAAGTGGGCGAGATTGCGATTCAGGCTGCGCTGACCGGGCACCTGGTGTTCAGCACGTTGCACACGAATGACGCTCCTTCGGCGATTACGCGACTGATCGACATGGGGATCAAGCCGTTCCTAGTGGCCAGTTCGATTCAGGCGGTGATGGCGCAGCGATTGATTCGCGTGCTGCACGAGCCTTCGAGAAAACTGGCGACGCGTGAAGAAATCGACCCGAAATATCTGGACCTGATCGGGCTGAGGCTGGATGAGGCGGTGGGTCGGGTGTACAAGGCCGTCTCAACCGATGACGCGCCAGGCGGGTACAAAGGTCGTAAGGGCATCTTCGAAATGATGCTGATGAACGCGCAATTGCGTGATCTGGCCTTCAAGTTGTCGCCTGTGTCGGAGTTGCGCAAGGCGGCGCTGGCAGCGGGGATGAGGCCTCTGGTTGCGGACGGGAGGCTCAAGGTACTCAATGGCGTAACAACGCCCGAAGAGATCGCACGCGTGAGCCAGGTTGGAGAGTCGCAGGATTGAGCCTCGGGAGTGATGAAGAGTTCTCCGGCGATTGCCGGGTTTTCTGGAGTTGATCGATGTCCACAATGCAGATTGATCGGTTGCTCGACACTGTGGTCAAGACGGGCGCGAGCGACTTGCACCTGACTGTGGGGCGCCCGCCGACGATCCGTCTTCATGGCGGGCTGCGCAATCTTCAGACCAAAGTGCTCGATTCCGACGACATGGTCGGGCTGATGAAGTCGATCACGCCCGAGCGTAATCAGCAGGAACTTCAGGAAGAAGGCGGTACCGACTTCGGGTTTGCGTATGGCACGGCTGCCCGCTTTCGCGTGTCGGTGTTCCGGCAGCGCGGCGATATCGCAATCGTGTTGCGGCAGATTCCAAACAAATTGCTGACCTTCGAGCAGATCGGTCTGCCCGACATCTGTCGCGACCTGATTCGGCGCCCCCGTGGGTTGTTCCTGGTGACAGGACCTACGGGTTCGGGCAAAACGACCTCGCTGGCGACGATGATTGACTATGTGAATATGTACATGGATCGGCACATCGTGACGATGGAAGACCCGATCGAGTACTACCACCACCACAAAAAGTCGATTGTGAACCAGCGTGAGGTGGGCAACGACGTCCCGAGCTTTGCCGAGTCCCTTCGTCGCGCTCTGCGTCAGGATCCGGACGTGATTCTCGTCGGCGAAATGCGCGACCTCGAAACAATCGAGGCGGCGGTGCGAGCAGCGGAAACTGGTCACCTTGTGTTCGGAACCCTCCACACCACGGGGGCGGCCAAGACGATCGACCGTCTCGTCGACGCCTTCCCGGTTGCGCAGCAGAACCAGATTCGGGTGCAGTTGTCAACCGCACTGATCTGTATCCTGAGTCAGGTGCTTTTGACCCGGACGGATGTGCAGGGCATGGTGGCGGCCTACGAGTTCCTGGTTGTCACCCCTGCCATCGCGAACCTGATCCGCGACAACAAGTCATTCCGCATCGATTCGATGATCCAGACCGGGAAGCGGTATGGCATGCAGTTGCTCGACGACCATCTGTGGTCGCTGTATAGCCAGGGCAAGATCTCGGCGGAAGAGATGATCGACAAGTGCAAAAATCAAACTGACTTGTCGAACAAGATCCATGCAGCGGGTGGAACGATCGGGCGTCCTGAACTTGATGATCCGGAAGAGCATGGGTCCTGATCGGGTGGCTCGGGATGAGCGATTGTGCTTTTCTTCGCTCTGCAAGTGCACAAATCAAAGTGATGGTACGCATAAGATCTGGTTGGGCGATATTTTGCGCTTGAACCGGTAGGGTGTTGTCGTCGAATATAATGGATAAGGGCGGAAGGTCCGCCTTTTGTCCCGGGTTCGACCCGGGGAGATGAGCATGGCGAAACTTGATCCATCAGAAATGAAGGGCCGGAAGCTTGGTCGGGTTCTGACCAAGATGGGTGCGGTGACGAGAGAACAGGTTCACGAAGCACTGGGGATCCAGAAGACGAGGCGGATCCCGATTGGGCAGTTGCTCATTGAACTGGGGTATTGCAATCAGAAGCAGGTGGATGAAGCACTGGCGGGTCAGGCGGGGATGGAGTATGTGGACCTGACGGGACTTGACCTCCCCGATGAGGTACGCGACTCGATCCCGGCGGAAAATGCCCGGGCGTATCAGGTGATTCCACTGGAGTTCAACCCGAAGGGGCGCAAACTCAAGATCGCGATGAAAAGTCCGGATAACTTCCGGGCGGTGGATGACCTTCGGCTGCTGATGAGTTTTGATGTGCAGGCGGTGGTGGCGGATGCGGCGAAGATCGACGAGTTGCTGGGCAAGTACTACGCGAAGCAGGAATCGATGCTCGACGTGGTGGCTGCGATGGCGACGGACTCGAAGTTTGCGGGGCTTGCGGACCGCGGGGCCTCGATGGATCTGGATCAGTTGTCCGAGGCTGCGGAGGACAACCAGGTCATCAAGTTGCTGAATCTGGTGCTGCTGCAGGCGATCAAGGACCGGGCGTCGGACATTCACATGGAGCCTTTTGAGCACGAGTTCAAGATCCGGTATCGGATCGACGGCGTGCTGTATGAGATGGTTCCGCCGCCGAAGCACCTTGGACCTGCGATCACGAGTCGTATCAAGGTGATGTCGCATCTGGACATTGCGGAGCGTCGTCTGCCGCAGGACGGTCGTATTGAGTTGACGGTGGGGGGGAACCCGGTGGATCTTCGCGTGGCGGTGCTGCCGACGATCTATGGGGAGAGCGTGGTGATGCGTATTCTGGACCGGTCGAATGTGCAGTTGAAGCTGGACAAGATCGGGTTTCGTGATGAAGAGTTGACGAAGTTCCGGGCGCTGATCAGGAAGCCGAACGGGATTGTGGTGGTGACGGGGCCGACGGGTTCGGGCAAGACGACAACGCTGTATGCGGCGCTTGCGGAGCTCAACGAGATCACGACGAAGATTCTGACGGCTGAAGACCCGGTGGAGTATGACATTGACGGTCTGTGCCAGGTGCAGATGAACGAAGAGGCGGGGCTGACGTTTGCCAGGGCGTTGCGGTCGTTTTTGCGTCAGGATCCGGACGTGATTCTGGTGGGCGAAATCCGCGACCTCGAGACGGCTCAAATTGCGGTGCAGGCGTCGTTGACGGGCCACCTTGTGCTGAGCACGCTGCACACGAACGACGCGCCGAGTTCGATCATTCGTCTGGTGGATCTTGGGCTTGAGCCTTTCCTTTTGACAGCGACGATCGAAGGTATTGTGGCGCAGCGACTGGTGCGGACGCTGGACCCGAAGACGAAGGTTGAGTACACGCCTTCGGAAGAGGAGTTGATGGAACTGGCGTTGAGGCCTGACGATGTGAAGGGGCGGACCTTTTTCAGGCCGGGCAAGACGGACCAGATTGGCGGCGGGTTCAAGGGTCGTATGGCGCTGTTCGAGATCATGGAGATGGATGACTCGATGCGCGAACTGGTGATGAAGGAAGCGAGCACGGCGATCCTTCGGCAGCAGGCGAGGCGTCGGGGGATGCGTTCGCTGCGTGAGAGCGGGTTGCTGGCGATTTATGAAGGGTTGACCACGATCGACGAGGTCGTGCGTGAGACGCTCGACGAGGAATGATCGAATGCGGCTCGCGTGCGACGAGTGCACGCAAGTTCGTGTGGAGCAGTCGAAGAGAGTGATGGTTGCGGGGCGTATAGGCCCCTGGAGAAGCAGTCATGGCGACATTTTCGTATGAAGCAATCGACCAGTCCGGCAAGACCCAGAAGGGGACGGTCGACGCGACGAGCAGTGAAGAAGCGGTGACGCGCATCAAGGCAATGGGCTACTTCCCGCAGTCGGTCAAGGCTGCCAAGTCGAGCAAGAGCAAGACTCCGGGTGAGGCAGGCTCGGCGCCGGCCAAGAAGCGGCGCAAGAAGGCCGGGCAGACGTTTGCGATCGGTGGGGTGTCGGCCAAGAAGTTGACGATGTTCACGCGGCAGTTGTCGACGCTTCAGGACGCAGGCCTGCCGTTGCTGCGGTCGCTCCAGATTCTCGAAAGTCAGCAGCGTCCCGGGCTTCTCAAGAGCATCTTGCAGGGCGTGGTCGAAGAGGTCGAGGGCGGCACAAGCCTTTCGGAAAGCATGGCGAAGTTTCCCAAGGGTTTCAATACGCTGTATGTGAAGATGGTCAATGCGGGCGAGATCGGCGGTGTGCTGGACATCATTCTGCAGCGTCTTGCGGAGTTCATGGAAAAGAGCGAAAGGCTCAAGCGGAAGATCAAGGGCGCGATGGTGTATCCGATCGTGGTGATCTCGATCGCGGTGCTGATCCTGACTGCGATCATGATTTTCATCATTCCGAAGTTCGAGGCGATCTTCAACGACTTCGGCGTGAATCTGCCGTTCCTGACGGTGTGGCTGATCAACACGAGCCGATGGTTCGGCGGGCAGAACCCGGGCCAGACGATCCCTGGTGGCGTGATCACTGCGATTGCCTGCGTCATTTTCTTCATGGTGATGAAATTGTCGAGAAAGACACCTCCGGGGCGTGCAGCGACGGACGTTGTGATCCTGTGGATCCCGGTGTTCGGCGGGCTGGTGCGCAAGACCGTGATTGCTCGTTTCACGCGTACGCTGGGCACGCTGATCTCGGCGGGTGTGCCGATTCTTGAAGCGGTGACGATCACGAAGGAAACGTCGGGAAACTTTGTGTTCGAGAAGGCGCTGGGCAAGGTGCACGACTCGATCCGCGAGGGCGAGACGTTTGCGGGGCCTCTGCGTGACAGCAAGACGTGCGACCCGATCGTGGTGAACATGATCGACGTGGGCGAAGAGACGGGCGAGCTGGACGTGATGCTGCTCAAGATCGCGGACAACTACGACGAAGAGGTGGACGTTGCGGTGGCATCGCTGGTGTCGCTGCTTGAGCCATTGATGGTTGTGGTGCTGGGCGGCATGGTTGGAACGATCGTGGTCGCGATGTTCCTTCCGCTGGTTGCGATGATCGAATCGCTCCAGGGCGGAGGCATGTAAGCGCGGAGCGCGGTGGTGCGATTGAACACAGGTATGGTCGAAATGCAGACGAGCGGAGCAGCGATGACGAATCGACATTCGAGATTGAAATGCGGTTGCGAACAGCGCGGGTTCACGCTGGTGGAACTGCTGGTGTCGATTGTCGTAGTTGCGGCGCTGATGGCGCTGTTGATCGTGGGGTTGCAGGCAGGGGGTGTTTTTGCGCGCAAGGCTGCGACGCAGCAGACGCTCAGCGCTCTCAAGCAGAGCGTGGTGCAGTTCGAGACGGAGTTTGGGTTCAAGGTGCCTCTGGTGTTTGACGGCTCGGAGATGGGGAGTTTCAGCGCGACCGCGCGGGGGGCGATGAACAACAGCGGGCCGGTGTATTCGGGGCAGTTCAATCGACCTTTTGTGAATGTGTATCAGATGGGGAGCACGCAGGGGCGAGCGTTTTTGCGTGGGACTGCGCTGAATCCGACTGGTGGCAACCCGGATTATCGCGATCCGCGGTTTAGTAAGTTTTCGCTGGCGTTCTATATCGCGGGCGCATTGGGTGCGACGATTGATGGCGTTGAGGGGCTTGGGATGTACGCGCCGGCGGCCGATGGTTCGTGGACCGGTGTCGGCGATTCGCTTGGCGGGAAGAACCGCGTGTATGAGCCTTTCATGGATACGGGGCGTCGCGCCGCGAGAATCGAATCGGCGTATTTCGACGACATCGAGCAGCAGGAACTGGGGGGCACGACTCCGGGTTCGATGGCGAACCGTTCGGCGCTGGTCGATGGGAATGGCAAGGCGTTTCGGTACTATCGCTGGCTGCATTCGGATACGGTGGGATCGACTCTGGATTTGAATATCCCTGGAGTGCTGCTCGATCCGGTGGTGCATCGTGACGCGCTGGGTAACAACACGATTGATGTCACGGAAGGCAATGCTTCGCTTCGGTCGGCGACATGGGCGATTGTGAGCGCGGGCGCGAACAAGGTGTTTGGGACTGAGCCGATTGCGTTGCTGCGGAGCGAACTGGGACTGGGGCCGAGTGTTTCGGAGGCGGAAGTTCGTCGGCGTGCGGCGTCGGACAACGTGGTGGAGGTGGGGCCATGAGAACCGACATGCGTGCAGGGCGGCTCGGGGGCTTCACACTTGTGGAGTTGTTTGTGGTGATCTCGGTCGCGTTGATCGTGATTGCGGTTGCGGTACCTGCGTTCTCGGCGATGACGGCGTCAAATGCGCGCTCGCTGGCGGAGAACACACTGCGCACGGCGGTGGCGGTGGCGCGTGATGTGGCGCTGCAGTCGAGCCGGGGTAATGACGCGGCTGCGGTGTTTCTGTTCGATCCGGAGTCGGGTCGTATGCGGGTGGTGGCTGCGGAGTATGTGGGGACGATCGAGGACGGGATCGATGGTGCGGTGTCGGGGGGATTTCTGGCTCCGAACACAAGGGTGAAGCGCGATGTGTTTGCGCCGGTGCTTGTGGGCGAGACGCTGGTGATGCCTCGTGGGTGGATGGTGCGCGGGTATGCACCGGCGAGGACGATCAACTCGGACTGGTACGACTCGATCATGTACAACGATCCATTCAACGCGTGGGATCGTGGAAACTGGGTGTTTCCTGAGGACGGGTTTTACGACGTGAATCGTGGCGTGGCACAGGGCGGTGCAAACTCGCGCACGCCGCGGCAGAGTTTTATGGTGCGGTTCGAGGGCAAGACTGGAAGGCTGGTGCGTGATGCGGGCGAGGCGTTGCTGGTCGATCCGAGACCTTCATCGGTCGATCGGATTCCCGCGACGACCAACCGCACGGACCCGATGATCTGGAAGCGTGCGGACCTAGCCGACGATGCGTACGCATGGGCCAGGCGTGTGCTGACGGAGGCGGATCTGCTGGGCAATGGGCAGTTGTATCAGGGCGCGGACGAAGCTGAGCGCCGGCGTCTGATCGGGAATCTGTCGCACGATACGGTGCTGGTGCGGGATGTTTCGCGTGTGGCGTTGTACAACGAGACGGAACTGCTGCGGGCGCTGGGCGCGAGGGATCTGAGCCGCCGACGTGCGGGACGAACGAACACCGGGTCGATGTATGCCTCGCATGCGGATGTTGGATCGATTGCGATCGATTTTGACGGCTTGTTTGAGCAGAACTCGCCGTTCAACGCGTCGCCTGCAGGGCTCGGTCGGCTGCGGCAGAGCATCAACCGCTGGATTGATGGCGACACCACGAAGAACGCAGACGGAACCATCGGTAACGGCGTGTTCTTCGAGCAGACCGATGAGCCGATCGCGATGCGGTACTGGGTCGACACCTACTCGGGCGAACTGACGGAGGTGAGGCGATGAAGCATTCAACTCGGTCCAGATCTGTGGCGGTTGGTGGGTTCACGCTCATCGAGGTGCTCATCGCGGTGCTGGTGCTGTCGCTGGGGATGCTGGGGCTTGCAGCGGTGTTCCCGGTGGTGATTGCGCAGCAGCGCGATGCGGTCGATCGCACACGCGGGGCGGTAATCGGGCAGACGGTCGAGGGTGTGCTGAAGAATGCGGACGGGCTGGTTGCGTTCGATGGGCTTCGGCGGGATTTCTGGTTTTCAGCGGCCAATGCGCTTGATTGTGCGACCGGGTATGACCTGAGTCCGCAGAACATGAGTTTTCTGTGGGAGCCGACGTGGCGTTGGGGCCCGAACACGCACATGGGGCCGATGATGGGCGGGCAGTCGTATCAGGCGACCGGGACGATCATGGTTGGAATGGGGCGCGTGCTGTCGCTGACTTGCAGCGCCACGACGCCGAGCGCACAGGATCAGTACGAGATTCCGGCGACGAGTCGTCTGTTTCCGCAGCCTTATACGGGAGAGCAGCCTCAGTATGTGTGGGACATCATTCCGAGGCGTTCGCGTCTGGGCGGTGATCGGACGGCGCTCGAGCTGGCGGTGTTTGTGAGGCGGATCGATCCGGGGATTCGTGTGCCTGCGGGTCGGACGCTTTCGGATGTGCTGACGGGCAATCGGGTATCGGCGCAGGAGCGACGGCTTGCGGTGGGGATGGATCCGACGACGCGGTTGCCTACGGGCGATGGTCGGGGGTCGTATTCGATGCCGATGACGTTGCCGGTGCTGGTGCGCAGCGCGGACCCTTCGCGTGTGGTTCTTGGCGGAGGCACGGCGCAATGGCAGCAGGACCTGTGGGCAGCGACAATTGCGCGACCTGGGCAGATACTGATCGACAATCTGGGCAATGTGCTCAATGTTGTGGGGGTTCCGGAGCGCGGGCAGAGCGGGGAATTGGCGGTGATTGTGGATCGCGCGTATTCGGCTTCGGAGACGGACTATGTGGCGGGAACCGATCCGCGCGGCGTGAAGGTTGAGCAGATTCTGTTCACGACGCAGAAGCCGATTCGTGCGTTCACGATCAGGCCTGAATGGTAAATCGGAAGGGGCAGATCATGAGGCGAGTTCGCTTCAAGTCATCCGGGTTTACGCTGCTGGAGATGCTGGTCGTTGTGGCGATCGTGGCGCTGGTGGCAGTGGGCATCGCCGGGATTTTCGGGATGGTGGGCGACACAATCACGCGCGGGAAGCGTGTGAGCGATCTGAACCGGACGGCCGCGCAGATCGAACGAGTGATGCGCGAAGACTTCAACCGCATGACGCGGGAGGGGTTCCTGGTCATTCGCAATGAGTACGCGAATCGGGGGCAGAATATTGGCCTGTTTGATCCGCGGCGGTTTGAAGCCGAGCCGGTGGCCCGGCCTCGACGCATCGACGAGATCATGTTCTTTGCGGTGTCGGATGGTCCTGATTTTGTGACGGCGCGGCGAGCGCTGCATCCGGACATGATCGCGCGGTCTTCGACGGCACAGATATATTACGGGCATGGAAAGAAGATGATTCGGCCGGTGCAGACTGTTGCGGACCGCAACAATCCGTATTACCGCCCGATGATCTCGGAGCACAACTACTACCCGAACGCGGATTTCGGTGTAACAGCGGTAGGCGCTGGGGTCAGAAATCCGAACGAGTTTGCTTCGGATTGGGCATTGATTCGTCGCGTGACGCTTCTGACTTCGCCTGGCGCGAGTGAGACGAGTGTGGCCGAAGAACTGGCAGCGGCACCATTCTCAATACCGCGCGAACAGTTGATCGACAATCAGAAGCAGTTGGCGTTGCAGCCTGCGCTGCAGAGCATCTTTCGCGGGGTTGCGGATCAGAGGCCTGCAGGTCCGGGCAATGCCTGGGGTACGCCACAGACGTTTCGACGTGAGCCGCGGTCGTTGAATCCGATCGGACGTGCATCGTCGGGCGTGGTGGACATTGCTTCGACGAGCCTGAATGAAATCAGAGCGACGGTCAACCACATGGATCGCATGCCCAACCAGTTCGGCGGTTGGACTTCGAGTCAGGTTTTCAGTCAGGTCTTCAATCCGCGTGCACTGACAGATCGTGCATTGATGCAGGCGTGGATGCTTGAGGCGTTGCCGGGCGATCCGTCGTGGTTCAATCCAAATCGCATGCGAATTCGGGTTCGATATGAAACCGAGCCGCCACTGGCGTCGATCGAGGATGCACGGTTGACGGGCAATGTGCAGCAGAAAGAGTTCGAGCGTTCGTACCGCGAAGCGGATCAGGAGATGCTGACGAGTGCGGTGTTTGTACCGAGATGCACGGAGTTCATCGTGGAGTGGTCGTACGGGCTGGTGGATCAGGTGCCCAACTCGCCGACGTACAAGCAGTTGATCTGGTACGGCCTGCCTCGGTATGAAGATGTGAACGGGAATGGGACGTTCAATCAGGGGACGGATGTTGTGATTGCGCAGCCCTTCGACGGTGTGCCGGCGCGCGATGTGCTCCCTCGGTTCACGGGCGAGAGTCCGGGTTCGTATGGGAATAACTTGTATCCGACGCGGGCGTTGATCAATGCGGGGCTGCCTGTACCGGCGATTGTGCCGGGTGCGCAGACCGAGGTCTCGCTGTTCGGGTATTTCGATCCGGGGCCTGGGCGACTGCCGAACACGGGGGGCGATCCTCAGGATTCTTCGTGGGGTGCGGATGCGTTGCAGGATCCTTCGGAGGTTCGGCCCTGGCTTTGGCCAGCGCTGATTCGCGTGACGATGACGCTGGCGGATCGAACGGATCCGACGATCGAGGCGTCGTATCAGGTGGTGTTCGAAGTTCCCAATGGCGGGCTGAAGAATCGGTGATTGGTTCGAGGCGTTTTTTCCGACGGGTCGGTCGGGGCGCTTTGAGTTGGACGGTCGGAGTTGGTTGTGCTGAGCACGATCGGGAGATGCACGATGTTGCTCGTTGAGATGGAAATCATCAGGCGTAAGCGATCGAGTCGGCGTGGGTCGATTCTGATTCTGGTGCTCGGAGTTCTGGCGCTGATGGCGGTGTTTGCAGCGGTGTACCTGACGATCGGGGTCGGGGATCAGCGTGCTGCTCGGGCGGTCGAGCGTCGGCAGGATCTGGACCAGACGGGTCCGGACGTTGGGCGCTATATCGCGGACATCATCGCGAAGGACCGGCTGTCGTATGCCTATCTGCCGGGGTCGAACTCGAGCGGCGTGGCGTCGGTGCCGTATCGCGAGACGACGGATTATCCGTATACGGATTACTCGCGTGTGAGCATTCCGGGGCTTGCGGGGTATTCGGGCCTTGATGTTGGTCGCTTCAGGTTCCGTCCGGAGGGGAGCCATCCGGTCGCGTGGAGCGGGGATCTGAGGCTGGACCCACGTGTGTTTGATGATCCGTTCCTGGCGTCGAGCGAGCCGACTTTCCTGGGCCTTCCATCGCAGAGGCTGTATCCGGATGATCCGACGAAGTGGTGGATGGACAACGTTGATTATCTGCAGATTTCGAATGTCGCGCCGGATGGTTTGTTTGTGAATCTCTTTGCGCTGCGCAACAACTTTGACGCAGAGTCGGGCATCGGGACTGGAGCGGGGGGGCAGGCGCAGTTGAGTCGGTGGCTTTCGTTGCTCGAGCGGAGGCCCGACGGGCGGCTTCAGGCGACATTGAACACGCCGTTTGGCGGGGCTGCCGATCTGAATCGTCCGGCGCACTGGACAATGTATCAGCGGAACATGCTCTTTCCTGTGGGGCAGCCGTTCTACATCTTTGGTCGCAACGGGCAAATCGCGGGCTGGGGACACGAAGACTTCCCGTTGTATCAGTATGCCGATACGAATGGCGATGGGTTTGCGGATGCGCGATGGTTTGAACTGACGGATTCGACGGTGCTTAACCGGACGGACAGTCTGCTGCCGCGTTCTGGGAATTTGAGGCTGTTTATTGCGGTGCGTGTCGAGGATCTTTCGGGGCGTGTGAATGTGAATACCGCAACGGACGATGTGGTCGCGCCGACGACATTTGCGCCGATCGGATCATCGCCAGCCGAGATCAGTCTGCGCCGTGTGCTCACAATGGAGGATGCGGCGTTCGAGTATCGCAGTGTGATTGCGGGCGTGGTTGATGAGCCATTGACGTACGGGAGCGGGATTTCGAGGCCTCGGGTGAACGGGGGCAATTCGACGGATCCGTCGTCGGATTATGCGATGTATGACACGCGCTCGGTGGCGGATGCGCCGCTGTCGTTCTGGGTGGGGTGGTATGCGTATGACGGGATTCTGCGGGCGATTCAGAACGATCAGGCTTCGCTGCCGATCAGCGCGGCACATCGCGGGAATGTGACGAGGCTGGACCCGAATGAGGCGTCGGATTTCCTGATGCCGTTCTCACTGCTGGAGTATGGATTTTTGAAGCAGGGAGAATCGATCAACGCGCTGGATGACCCTGATCTGAGGGCGATGAACCGCAAGGAGCGATACGAGACGGTGGGTCGGCGGAGCCCGCTGGATCCGACGGCTCGGAATGCGAGTCAGACTGAGCCGAGCGAGCGGTTTGGTACTGCAATCTTTGGTGTGGCGGATCTGGGCGAGTTGCTGGTGCGCCGGGGGCTCAATGACCCTTCGATGGCATCGCGTCTGGAGTTTGCGGCGGATGGGCGACTCGATGACGGAACCAATCCTGGGAATGTGGCACTGGCGCGAACGACCACGCGGAGGCTTGGGCCGTTGCGTTCGACGCGTGATCTTGCGTTTGAGTACAGCGGGCATGATGATGTTACAGGGGATGACGTGTTCGCAGCCACTCCGGTTGCAGGACCAGACGGGAAGATCGACCCGGATGCGCTCGCGCTGATGACTTTGAGCCCGCGTGGGAGGCTGACGACAATCAGTGGCGGAGCGGAGCTGCACAATTTGAGCCCGCTGTTGTCTTCGGAGGCGGTGTTTTCGACGCGTTTTGACAACGCGGAAGTCAAGTCGAGGTTCTCGACGCTTGCTGGGGGAAGCCTTGAGGCGATTTTTGGTGTGTACAGGCGTGCGCTTTCGCCATACTCGAACATTGTTGCGTCGTGGGATGCGGAACCGAGCCCGACGTATGACGAGTATCGCACGCTGTCGTATGGGTATCGAGGCCCTGAGTTTGCGCTGCGTAAGGCTGCTCATCTCGCGGTGAATCTGAAGGATCAGTACGATCTGGACAACACGCCAACGGTGGCGACGGTGGCCTTGACAAGTGCCCCGGCGGTGATCAATCAGTTGAATCAGGAGACCAACGAGAACCGTGTGCGCTGGGCGGGGTGGTTCCTGGGCAACAGGATGACGGTGCCCGAAGCGTATGGTTCCCCGACTGGAGGAGGCGGCACGGTCGATGCGAATGTGCTCAACGTGTACGGCATCGAAGCACAGCCGTTCATCGTCGAGGCGATGAGCATCAACGTGTTCACGGATGCGCCACACATTACTGGGTTGGTCGGCGCTCCGAATGGTGATATCGACTACAACCCGGACTGCCTGAGGCCGACACCCATCGGTCAGCCTCCGGCCCCACCTGTTGAGATCACGATCGGCGGACAGTTGACAGCGGGCGATGCCGCGTCGGGCAATCTGTGGGATCTGAACTCGGACTTCACGATGCAGGTGCTTGCGGTGAAGTTGCACAACCCGTTCAATGTTCCGGTGACGCTGGGCGCTCCGGCGACGAGCGATCGGCGCGGGTTCGACTATTACCTTGAGTTTGGCGGGCGTTTTTTCAAACTTGCCCGGTACGTTGCGCCGGATGTAAATCAGACCACGCCTGAGTATCAGTTCCAGTCGGTGACGCTCATGCCGGGTGCGACGCGCGTGTTCTACATGCTTGCGCAGGAGGACAAGGAGAAGATCCTGGCGCGTTGGCAGCGGTACTTGAATGCGTACAACACGGGCGTCACGCTCTCGGAGGATGCGGTTGACGCATGGCTGCAACGGCAGTTCAGGCTCGACACTCTGGCAGGGAATCAAAGTGCGGTTTGGATTCGGCGGTTCGATCCGCAGACGGGGTTAATGTTCGGCGTGACGGATGAGAACCAGCCGATTCCGACGGATCGGTTCGAGGACCTGTGGACGCAGCCTTCGGCTTCGGACACGTATCGAACGCCCGATTGGCAGGTTGTGCGGTTGTGGCGGAAGATCACGACCGATGAACAGGAGACTGGCTCAACGGAGTTTGGCAACTGGATCGAGAATGATCAGTTGATGGACCGGCTGCGCGAGCCGAACCCGTCGGCGGTAAGTGCGGGAGATTTGCGTGTCGGGCATCTGGATTCGCGGCTGCAGTTTCGTGGGGGTTATGGCGTGGGGCCGACGGGCGGGCCTCGGGTGACGGGCACGCAGGGCTGCGATCAATCGAACGCTCAGGCAACGGCTCGCGACAATACGGGCTGGACGATCGCTCCGCACTCGTTCATTCGGCGGCGTGGTTTCCCGGCCAACAACTCGGGGCGCGATGGCACGGGCCAGGAACGCCTGATGCGTGGTGTGCTGCCGATCTGGTGTATCGAGTCACTGACGACGACGACTGCGGACTCATTGAATGTCAAGGGCGGAGAGCTGCCCTCTGGGACGCTGAGCGATGCGGAAATCAACTTCGACGAATCCTGGGCATTCCGGCGTCTGTCGGGCTTCATCGCATCGAACGAACCGGTTGGAGCGGACTTCAACAAAACTCCGAATGAATGGACAACCAACAGCAGCGCGAAGCGCACAAAGTTGAATGATGAGTTGTATGGTCCCGTGCTTGCACCGAATCAGGCAAGGCCTCTGGGCGTGGACTTCATCGCGCCCGAACTGCATGTCCGCAACGATCGGTTCGAGTTTGACCCCGATGGTGCGGGGCCTCTGCCTGCGGTGGATATTTCGCGGGTAACGGATATTCTGTCGCCACTGGCGATCGGACCCGAGTTTGATCCGCTTGCTGATGATGACCGGGATAACGATCCAACATTGCCTGGGCGCTATCTGACGCTCAGCGAGGCGTGGAGCCTGGCACTCGGGTTCGACTGGTACGACCCGAGCGGAACTGCGCCGGTGTATCTGCAAGGCGTGCAGGGTCGGTACACGTACTACGACCCGGCCAAGCGCAAGGCGACGGATCCGCCCAACGGGGCTGCGACGGGCGACTTCGAGTATGCGTTTGATCGCGGGCACTTGTGGATTGACAAGTTCGTGGCGTTCCGCGATGCGAACCGAAACGGGGTTTTCGATCTTGCGACCGATACGCGTATGGGCGTCGGGACGCCTCTGGCGTTGCGGCTGCTCGATGCAGTGCAGACTGGTGTCACGGGGACGCCCAATCAGGTCTTGCAGAATCCGATGCAGGGGAAGATCAATGTGAACACGGCTCCACTCTCGACGTTGCGAACCATCGGCATGCTCGCGCCGAGTTTGGCGTGGGACGCCTTGGGCGAACCTGAGAACTGGGTGTGGCGACTTGGTGGTGAGATGGGGCTTGTGAGCCCGAGCCCGTACAACCCGACGCCATATGTCGACTTTGCGCGCGCGCAGTTGGGCATTCCGGATCTGTCAAGGATGGACATCGCGGCGACGCTGGAGTCATATCGTGATCGATCGCGGCAGGTGGCGTATCGCGGGTCTGCGTTCCCGCAGGCGCTGCTCAATGGGTTCTCTGCCGACCCTGGATATGGGTTCCTGCCGCTCACACCGAACCGGATTCCGAATCCGCTGCTCATCCGCGACAACCGTCGCGAAGACTTCGGGCGTTCGCTGCTGACTCGCATCACAGGGATTCGCGAGGCTCCAGGATTTGCGCACACGGGCGAGCTGCTTGCGGCGCGTTTCGGCCCTGACTCGGTGACGTACTACCGCGAACTTGCGCCGATGCAGATGGATTACTTCGGGCGCGATGTTTCCAGCGGCAGCATGCCTCTGGCGCTCAAGACGCTCGAACGCACGGGCGGGACTGCACCGTTCCGAGTGAGCCTCGAATCGAAGAGGTATGTGGACTTCGATCCATTCACCAACACGACGTATAACGCAGCGAACGCACACTACAGCAATGAACTCGGCAACGACTACAGCGAGCAACTGGTGATCGCCAGTCAGGTGCTCGAACTGGTGACGGTGCGGAGCGATTACTTCGCGGTGTGGTTCGTGATCCAGGGTTATTCGCGCGAGGATGTGAGCAATCTCGGGCCTAATGACCCGATGCTGCCGAGCCTGGCGCGGCGGTACGTCATGGTTATTGATCGCTCAAAGGTCGGGACGTGGGTTGATTCGAACTCTGACGGGGTTCGGCAGGATTCGGAGACCGTTCTGGAGCCGGAGATTGTGCTCTTCCGCGAGGTGCCGATGTAGGGTGCCGTTTGGTGAAAATGTCAGCACGCGCCGGTCCGTCATCGACCCGAGGCGGGCCGGCGATGTTTTTGTGCGGCGTTGCAAATGGCGGCGTATTGTTTGGCTCGACAGGGTGTAGCTCAGCTTGGTAGAGCGTGTGGTTTGGGTCCACAAGGTCGCTGGTTCGAATCCAGTCACCCTGATTTCAAAGAGGTTCCACCGAATCACTCTTGCTCGCGGGTCCATGCGTTGTAGAGGGCGAAGGCTGCGACGACGATCGAGTGATGGATGGTGCCTGAGCGGAGGAGTCTGGGAGCGTCGCTGAGCGGTGCGAGGACGACTCTGATCTGTTCGTTTTCATCGAGATTCTGAGGCCGATCGAGGCGAGCGTTGCGCACTAAATAGGTATGGACGCGGTTGTTGAGAATCGCAGCATTGCCCGAGATGGCACCGAGCGGGATGGGTGGGTCGCCGACGTATCCGGTTTCCTCCGCCAGTTCGCGCACAGCGGTGGTTGCGGGTTCCTCGCCGGGATCAACGATGCCGCCGGGGATTTCGAGTGAAAGACCAGCCACCCCGAATCGGAACTGTTCGACAAGGACCATGTTTTCATCGGGTGTGATGGCGAGGACATTGACCCAGTCGGGCGAGTTGATGACAGCAAAATTCCCAGAGCGATCGGGTTCTGTCGGGCACGTCCACTGTTGGGATTCGAGGGTGAAGATGCGTGTGGTCGCGAGGGTGGTGCGCGGTCCGGGGATCCAGGGCTCGATTGGGCCGGTGGGCGTCATGGGCGGAGTGTACGGGAGCAGGAAGATGCGCGGGCAAAAAATGGTGGCGGGGTGTTCGTGCTCGGGCATCCCGGTAAGATGTCTACTCGATCGAGGAGCGGGATTTTCCCGCGAGCGTGGTCAATCAAGGAGCGTGGAATGAGAAATGTCTGGTTCTGGAGTGTGTTGGCGGGTCTTGCAGCAAGCGCAGCAGCGATGATTCAGGACAAGCCCGATGCGGGGATGTTCCGGTACCCAGATATCAGCGCCAAGCACATCGCGTTTTCGTACAGCGGGGATATATGGGTTGTTGATCGCATGGGTGGCGAGGCTCGCAAACTGGTGGGGCCTCGGGGTGATGAAGTGCTCGCGCGGTTCAGCCCGGATGGTTCACGCATTGCGTTTGTCGGCAACTACGAGGGCAACTCCGACTTGTACACGATTCCGGTCGAAGGCGGGATCGCGGAGCGTGTGACGTATCACCCGGGGACGGAGATCCTGTGCGAGTGGACGGAGCAGGATGAGTTGCTGTTCTATATGAGCGGGCTTTCGGGGCTCGGGCGCATGACGCAGTTGTTTACCGTCAGTGCTTCGGGCGGGCATCTGACTGAGATGCCAATTCCGTACGGGGCGGTGGGTTCGATCAGCCCTGACGGTGCGTGGTTGGCGTACACGCCGCATACGACGGACAACCGGACGTGGAAGCGCTATCGGGGCGGCATGGCGACAGACATCTGGCTGTACAACCTGAACGACAACACCGCTCGACAGATCACGGACTGGGAGGGAACGGACACCAGCCCGATGTGGCACGGGGGGCGGCTGTATTACCTGTCAGATGATGGTCCGACGCATCGGCTCAATATCTGGGTGTTCGACCCGGCGAGTGGCCGCCGCGAAGCAGTGACGGCGCTGACCGAGTATGACATCAAGGCACCGTCGATCGGGCCTGGCGAGCGTGGCGAGGGTGAGATCATTTTTCAGTTTGGGCCTGAACTGCGCGTACTGAGGCTGGACAATCGGACGATCCGAACTGTGGACGTTCGGATTTCGGGCGATTTTGCCAAGGTGCGTCCGGTCGATGTTGACCCGTCGAATCTCATCACGAGCTGGAGCGTTTCTCCGACGGCCAAGCGTGTTGCGGTGAGTGCGCGCGGGGATGTGTGGACGCTGCCGGCGGAGAAAGGTGCGCCGCGCAACCTGACGCGCACTGACGGCGCTTTCGAGCGCAATCCGACATGGAGCCCGGATGGGCGCTGGATCGCGTATTTCTCGGATGAGACGGGCGAGTACGAGTTGTACATCACGCAATCGGACGGTGCGGGCGAAACGAAGAAACTGACGGACTTTGCGGGCGACAGCAAGCCCACGTTCTTTTACGGCATGTCATGGTCGCCGGATTCGAAGAAGATTGCCTTCACGGACAAGGCGGCGAATGTGTGGATGCTGACGCTGGCGCACGATGACGAGGAAGGTAATGCGGCAGCTGCCAGTGTGTCACATGTCACGCGCGACATGTGGGCCAATCAGCCTTCGATCAGTTGGTCGCATGACAGCCGATGGCTGACATATGCGATTCGGCAGACCGACGAGATGACCGGCTCGGTGTACGTTTATGACACGACGACGAATGAAGAGCACAGAGTGACGAGCGGGTACTTCAACGATTCAGCTCCGGTGTTCGACCGCAAGGGAACGTACTTGTTTTATTCGTCGAATCGCACGTTCAGTCCGACCTATGCGGATATGGATACGACGTTCATTTATTCGGGTACGGAGGTGATGCTGGCGGTGCCGCTCAAGGCGGACGGGAAGTATCCGTGGCTCCCGACGAGCGATGAAGAGACGTGGAAGGATGAAGCCAAGAAGAAGGAAGAGAAGAAGGACGACGCGAAGGACCAGGCCGATGACGGCGAAGGCGCCGATGAAGCCGACGATTCAGCACCAGAGGGCGAGTCGAAAGCAGAGCCTTCATGGAAGGACGATGGCGTGACCGGATTATGGGAGGGCACCGCCAAGGGCGGCGCGCCGCTGCCACCATCTGGCTTGCCGGTCAGTTTTGAGCTGCAGTTGCGCGATGGCAGTAACGTCACAGGATCGATGAGTTCTGCGATGGGTTCAACAACGATTTCGAGCGGCACATGGGACGCGGGTTCGAAGTCGCTGACGCTGACACTGACAATGAACAACGAGACCATCACCTGGAACCTGACGGTCTCGGGCAATTCGATGAGCGGAACGATCAGCGGGGTGATGGGGACTTTCACGTTCGAGGCCAACCGCTCGCGGATCGGTCCGACCGAAGGCGCAGCGGAAGCGGACAAGGCGAAAGATGACAAGGCCGAGAAGGAAGGTGTCGAGATCGACTTTGAGGGCTTCGAGTCGCGTGCGTTCAGGCTTCCGATTGCGTCGGGTCGCTTTGGCGCTCGTGCGGTCAACGACCAGAATCAGTTGATCTACGCGCGGTTCTCGACCGGTGGTTCAGGAGGTTCGAGCGGAATCATGCTCTTTGACATGACCTCGGACGACAAATCGGAGAAGACGGTGTCGGCGGGCGCGGGTGGGTTTGACATGTCGGCTGACGGGAAGAATCTGCTTGTCGTGCGCGGCAGCAGCGCGACGATCCAGAAGGCGAGCGCGGGCAGCAGCGGGAAAGCTGTTTCGACAAGTGGCATGCGAGCGCGTATCGACCCGAGGACGGAATGGTCGCAGATCCTGCGCGACGCGTGGCGGCGGCACCGCGACTTTTTCTATGTGGAGAACATGCACGGCGTAGATTGGCCGGCGGTGTTGACGCGCTATGAGAACATGCTCAAGTACGCGTCGAGCCGCACGGATGTGAGTTTCATCATCGGCGAGATGATCGCGGAACTGAATGTCGGGCACGCGTACTACTGGGGCGGTGACATCGAGACGGCGCCGAGTGTTTCGGTTGGTTTGCTCGGGGTCGATTTCGAGCTTGCGCAGGATGAAGCCGGGAATGCCGGCTATCGCATTGCGAAGATACACGAAGGCGGGCCATGGGATGATGACGCGCGTGGGCCTCTGAGCCTGCCGGGTGTCGATGCGCACGAGGGCGACTTCCTGCTGGCGGTGAATGGCATTGCGATGGATGTTGAGCAAAGCCCGTATGCGTTGTTCCAGGGCATTGCGGGGCGTGCGACGCAACTGACACTGAGCAAGAACGCGGTGCTCGGCGATGATGACGATCGTCGGATTCTGGTCGAGCCGATCGGTTCGGAGCAGGGGCTTCGGACGCGCGCATGGGTTGAAGCCAAGCGTCGTTATGTCGATGAGAAGACTGGTGGCCGTGTCGGATACATCTATGTGCCCAACACGGGTGTAGAAGGGCAGAATGAACTCATCCGCGGGTTCTATGGCCAGTTGAACAAGTCGGCACTGATCATCGACGAGCGGTGGAACGGCGGCGGGCAGATTCCGACGCGATTCATCGAACTGCTCAAGAGGCCTCGGACGAATTACTGGGCTCGGCGCGATGGGCAGGATTGGCCCTGGCCGCCAGACAGCCATCAGGGGCCGAAGGTCATGCTCATCAATGGTCTTGCCGGTTCGGGCGGCGATATGTTCCCCGCGTTGTTCAAGGAAGCGGGGCTTGGCAAACTCATCGGCACGCGAACATGGGGCGGACTCGTCGGCATCACGGGCATGCCCGGGCTTGTCGATGGTGGCTACACCGCGGTTCCGACGTTCGGCTACTACCGTCCGGATGGATCGTGGGGGATCGAAGGTCATGGTGTCGATGCCGATATCGAAGTGATCGACGATCCGTCAATGATGGTCGATGGCGGGGATCCGCAACTCGATGCTGCCATCACGCACATTCTCGAAGAGCTCGAGCGCAGGCCCTATGTCAGGCCAGCACGCCCGGCAAGTCCCGATCGCAGCGGCTTCGGCATCAGCGACACTGATCGGTAAAACGGTTCGCGTCAGGACAATTCCACAGCGCGGAGGGCACGGGCCTTCCGCGTTTTTTTTTGAGCACGAAACTGACGGAGCGTAAATCAGGCGTAGACATCGAGGCTCTGCGAGCGAGCGCTCAGAGCAGATTGCGCATTGTGTGTGTTGGCGGGCGAGGCGATTGAGCGCGATGACGAGAAGGAGACTGAGTCGCCGTCGGCGTTGCGACGAACTGCCGACTCGGAACGTGCAGCAAAGCTCTGGGCTGATGCGGCGCTGATGGGGCGGACAAGCATTGTGGCGCGAACGCGCGAGGCGTCGTTCGCGGGGATTTTCGCGGGTGATGGTCCGATATGTCCCAGAGCGTCGATGGACATGGCTTCACAACTGCCATCGATCGAATCGAGGCGCGACTTGAGCCGGATCGGCTGCGAACGGTGCAGATTCTCTGAACGTGAATCGGCATCTGAGAACCAGAGCGGGCCTCATACGTTGAAGTACTTGGCTTGCGGGTGGTAAACGATGATCGCGCTCGTTGATTGTTCGGGGTCAATCTGCCAGTTCTCGGTCAGGTGGCAACCGATGCGCTCGGGTTCGAGCAGGCGGAAGAGTTTGTCCTGGTCGGCCATTTCTGGGCATGCCGGATAACCGAAGGAGTAGCGGCTGCCGCGGTAGTGCTGTGTGAAGAGGTCGCGGATGCGTGGGCTGTCGTCGTTGCCGATGCCGAGTTCCTGCCGCATGCGTTTGTGCCAGAACTCGGCGAGTCCTTCAGCCGCCTCGACACCCAGGCCATGGAGGTAGAGATACTCGGTGTAGTCGTTGCGTTCGAAGAGTTCGCGCGTGACCTGGCTGATGTGCGAGCCCATTGTGACGCAAGACATGCCGAGCACATCGCGCCTGCCTGCTGCTTCGCACTCGTCGATCGACATGAAGAAGTCGCTGATGCACAGACGGCGTTTGGTGACCTGCCGCGGGAAGGTGAATCGCTCGATCTCACGCGCAGGGTCGTCGGGCGCGAAGACGATCAGGTCGTCGCCATCGGAGGCGCAGGGGTAGTAGCCATAGACGACTGAGGGCTGGAGGATGCGCTGGTCGCGGCATTGAGCCTTGAGACGCTCGTAGATTGGGGTGACGACGTCTTCAAGTTCGCGCTCGTACTGCTCGTCGGTGCGTGATCCCTTTCGGAACTGCCATTGCCCGCGGAAGAGCGCGATCGGGTTGATGAATGGATAGATACCGTCGAGCGCAATTTCGGTGATGACGCGCGAGCCGAGGAATGGAGCCGTCGGGCGTTCGACATCGCGCGCGACGGCGCTGCGCGGGGCGAGTGTCGCGATGGATTCTCCGGTGCTGACCTCGGAGAGTACGGATTCCTCGCTTGCAGCACGCGATTCCTCAGCCTTCTGAATGGCGTCGGCGCGCTTTGACTGGCGCGCGTTGATTTCGGAATCGAGTTCGGTGGCTCGGCCCTGCATGAGAAGGTTCATGATTCGCAGGCCATCGAAGGCGTCCTTGCCATAGAGCAGCTGGCCGTGGTACTGCCTGCGCAGGTGGCCTTCGGCGTAGTGACGCGAGAGGGCCGCGCCGCCGAGAATAAGCGGCACCTTGATGTCCTGCGTGTTGAGTTCGACGATGTTTTCTTCCATGACATGAACGCTCTTGACGAGCAGCCCGGAGAGACCGATCGCATCGGCCTTTGTCTTGCGCCATGCGGCGAGAATGTCGGAAATTGGCTGCTTGATACCGAGGTTGTGAACCGTGTAGCCGTTGTTCGAGAGAATGATGTCAACAAGATTCTTGCCGATGTCGTGGACGTCGCCTTTGACGGTGGCCAGGACGATTGAGCCGCGTGTCTGACCTTCGACGCGATCCATGAGGGGCTCAAGGTGCGCGACTGCGGTCTTCATAACCTCGGCAGACTGGAGCACGAAGGGGAGTTGCATCTGGCCGGAGCCGAAGAGTTCGCCGACGGTCTTCATGCCGTCGAGCAGGTGATCGTTGATGATGTCGAGCGGTGAGTAGACGGCCAGGGCTTCTTCGAGCGCAGCATGCAGTCCGTCACGTTCGCCATCGATGATGTGTGCGCGGAGGCGTTCTTCGAGTGTGAGGGTGCGCGAACTCTTGCGGTGAGAGTCAGCAGTCGTGGCATCCTTGAAGAGCGCGATGAGCCTCTGAAGCGGGTCGAAGTCGATGTCATCGATGCCGGCGGGCAGTCCTGTTCCGCCTCGGCTTTCGTGCCTTCGGTCGTAGATCAGGTCGAGCGCTGCCTGCTTGTGCTCATCTTCAATGCGATTGAGGGGCAGGATCTTGCTCGCGTGGACGATCGCGCTGGTGAGGCCGGCTTCGACAAGCGTATGAAGGAACACGGAGTTGAGCACAACGCGGGCGGGCGGGCGCAGGCCGAACGAAACGTTTGATACTCCGGCTGTGATCTGCACACTTGGGAACGCAGCAGCGATGCGGCGCACACCCTCGACGAGTTCGAGCGCACTGCGGCGATCGGCATCCATGCCGGTCGAGATCGGCAGGACAAGGGGATCGATGAAGATGTCTTCGACGCCGAGGTTGTGAACAGCAGCGGCGCGTTCGATGGCGCGCGTGGCGATCGCGAGTTTGCGGTCGGCGGTGCGCGCCATGGCGGCTTCCTTGTCTTCGTCGATCGTGCCGATGACGAGGGCCGCGCCGTAGCGTTTTGCCAGCGAGCAGACATAGTCGAATTTCTCGATGCCGTCTTCAAAGTTGGCGGAGTTGATGATGCACTTGCCGCCGGTGCGTTGGAGTCCGGCTTCGAGTGTGCGCGTTTGTGTCGAGTCGAGCATGATCGGCGCATCGACCGCGCGGGCAAGGCGTGAGATCAGTTCGGACATGTCCGCAGCATTGTCGCGCCCGGCGTAGTCGACGTTGACATCGAGCACATGCGAGCCTTCGCGCATCTGCTGCTTGGCCATCGAGACCATGCCTTCCCAGTCCTCGGCTTCGAGCAAGTCGCGGAACTTTTTGCTGCCCGAAGCGTTGCAGCGTTCGCCGACGATGAGGAATGACTGATCCTGTCGAAACTCGACTGCGCTGTAGAGCGAGCTGGCAGCGGGGGGTGGAATGGTGACCGTACGCTTGGGCTGCGGGCGTGAGTCGATGAGATCGGCCAGGGCGCGGATGTGCGCCGGTGTCGTGCCGCAGCAGCCGCCGACGATGCTGACGCCTTCGTCATCGATGAATCGTTTCATCGCCTGTGCGAAGGGTTCGGGACTGAGGGGATACACGGTCTTGCCATCGACGAGAGTGGGGAGTCCGGCATTGGGCAGCACGCTGACGAATCCTGGCCAGTGGCGGCAGAGATACGCGACGTGCTCAGCCATTTCGACCGGACCGGTGGCGCAGTTGAGGCCGATGGAAGTAATCGGGTATTGGCGCAGCGCGATCATTGCAGCTTCGATGGTGCTGCCGACGAGCATTGTGCCCATAGTCTCGATCGTGACGCTGACGAGAATGGGCAGATCGTCGATGGGGCAGCGCTTGGCAGCGTCGAGTTCAGCAAGGCAGGCATTGACGACGCACTTGGCTTGGAGGAGGTCCTGCGCTGTTTCGATGAGCAGAGCGTCGGCGCCGCCGGCGATCAGGCCTCGCACCTGCTCGCGGTACGATGCGAGCATGTCATCCCAGGTGATTTGTCCGAGGCTGATGAGTTTGGTGCCCGGCCCGATTGAACCGAGCACGAATCGCGGGCGATCGGGTGTCGAGTGCTGTGCGCACGCAGCCCGGGCAATCTCGGCGCCTTGCTTGCTGAGTTCGAAAGTGCGATCCTGAAGCCCGAACTCGCTGAGCACATGGCGCGCACCGCCAAAGGTGTTGGTCTCGACCGCATCGGCGCCGGCCTCAAGATACCCCTCGTGAATCGACTGGATCACATCGGGCCTGGAGAGGCAGATGACATCGGTGCAGTTCTCGCAGTGGAGATAGTCGCGCTCGAGGTCGAGGTCGCGATCATGAATCTGGGTGCCCATCGCTCCATCGAGGACGAGCACGCGGGAACGGAGAGCCTGAAGAAACGAACTGGTCATGGGGCCGTCTCGGTTGATTGATCCATTCATCCGGATAAACGCAAATGACAATCATGGAACTGTAGGGCAATAAAAAACGCCGAACAAGTGAAGTTCGGCGTTTGGGGATGTTTGCGTTGAACCGGGAGGCTTACTTCTTGCCCTTTTTGAAGTAGTCGCCAGCGAACTTCTTCTGGAACTTCTCGACGCGGCCGGCAGCGTCGACGAACGCCTGCTTACCCGTGAAAAACGGGTGCGAACCGGACCAGACGTCAACATGCATCTCGGGCACGGTGGCTCCGACGGTCATGACGACTTCGCCGTTGTAGTAGACTTTGCAGGACGGGTAGTACGTGGGGTGGCCTTCGCTCTTCATGATCGGTTCCTCCGCCGGCAGATGCCGCAGCGCGGAGAGGACAATAGGCGGGTTGATCTGGACGGGCAAGGTCAGGCGAACTCGAACCACAGGATCTGGGTGTCGGTCGTCGCCCGGATTGTGATCGGGAGCGCGACCTCCAATGTCAAGGCATCCCCCGCTTCTAGGGAGGTGTGATCCTCGGTGGTGGCTTGACCGGTCGCGATATGGACGTACGACCGGCGGGATTTGGCGGGAATCAGGACAATCGAGGCACCGGCTGCGAGATCCGTCACGCGGATTGTGGCATCCTGATTGATGACCAGTGACCCATCGGATCCGGTCGGGGAGGCGATGGTCTGCCACTTATTGTTGCGGCCAGCGCTGTCGAAGTGTTTTTGCTGATAAGCAGGATCGAGGTCACGCTGCGCGGGTCGGATCCAGATTTGCAGCAAGTGGGCGGGTTCGGATTTGGACGCGTTGATTTCGCTGTGCTCGATGCCTCGGCCTGCGGACATGAGTTGAGCGTCGCCGGGGACGATGACGCCGGAGTTTCCGGTGCTGTCAGCGTGTTTGAGACTGCCGGCGAGCATCCAGGTGAGGATTTCCATGTTGTCATGAGGATGGAGGCCAAACCCGGCGCCTGGTGCGACGATGTCGTCGTTGATGACGCGAAGCGGGCCGAAGCCCATGTTGTTGCGGTCGACGTACCGGCCGAACGAAAAAGAGTGCCAACTCTGAAGCCAGTCGAAGTTGGTCTGGCCACGGGAGCGTGCGGGGCGAAGAGTGGGGGAGGTTGCGTTCATTGGATTCCTTTCAGAAGGATTGGTCCTTGAGGCCTGACGATACTTGTTCTCACAAGTAAACTGATGCTGAGGAGGAATTATTCGCTGGTGGCAGTTGGGTGGTTGCATCAGTTTGGGGGCTATAAGCTGCCTCAGTGAGGGTTGCAGATGTGACTCGGTTCAGAACGAATCGGTATACCATTGAATCGTGATGGCGTGCGATGCCCAATGGGGACAGGTTCCAATAGTGCTATACGACGGTGCGTGTGGTTTGTGCGTTCGTTCGGTGCAATGGATACTGACACACGAGCGCGGGCCTGAGTTCGTGTTTGCGTCGCAAACGTCGTCGGTCGGGAAAGGTCTGCTGGATGAGTTTGGTCTTGCAGCGGCGACTGCTGGCGAAGGCACGATGGTGTTGATCGATGGGGGGCGTGCGTATGTGCGGAGCGACGCGGCGCTGCGCATCGCGGGGCGGATGCGGGCACCTTGGCGGTGGTTGGCGCTTTGGCGTGTTGTGCCCAGGCCCATGCGTGATTGGGTCTACCGCAAGGTTGCGAGAAATCGGCATCGCCTTGGCGTCGAAGCGGGCTGTCTGGTTCCGACTGAAGAGCAGCGTTTGCGATTTCTTGATTTGAGATGAAGGCAAGGCCTCAGGCGGGTTTCATCGTGTTGTGTTGGAAGCGTGTGTTGAACCAGTTCATGAAGTCGGCTGCGGCT
Organism: Phycisphaeraceae bacterium; assembly: GCA_019636795.1. Classification (NCBI taxonomy): domain Bacteria; kingdom Pseudomonadati; phylum Planctomycetota; class Phycisphaerae; order Phycisphaerales; family Phycisphaeraceae; species Phycisphaeraceae bacterium. Next base: position 30,238 of record JAHBWW010000007.1, on the reverse strand, counting down.
GCGAGATCTTCGCGGATTGCAACGCCACCGGCGCGTTCTATGCGGCGGGACTCGGAATCACCGGCGATGCGCACGAGGACGATCGGTCCTTTGACGCGAGCGATGAGACGTTCGTTGTCTTCGATGCGGCGCATTGTGGAAATGATGACACGGGCGTTCTCGGCGGACAGGGCCGAGAGCACTTGCGGGTCTGCACCGTCGCCACGAATGGCGTCGATTCCGCGACCGCGGAGTGTTGCAATGACAACCGGATCATCGTCGGCAACGACGACGCGATGACCTTCGAGCAGAAGCAGATCGAGCAGAACCTGGCTGTTTGAGCCGCACCCGAGCATGACGATGTGCTCGGTGGGCGCTTCGCCTGCCAAATCGCGACGCAATGCGGGGCGCAGGTGGAGCAGTTTCCAGGTGACGGCGTCCGTGGCAATGAATGACGTCAGGATCATGGTGATGATTGCAACAAGCGAGATGACCGAGAGCATATCGGATTCGAGATAGCCTCCTGCAACGCCCACCACCGCGACGAGAATCGAGAGCTCGCTGCTTTGGGCAAGAAGCAGGCCGCTCTCGATCGCGGCGCGTGTGCTGATGCCAAAGCGTTCGGCGACAATGACGACGATGACAGGAGTGACGACCAGAATAAGGGCGACCATGGTGATGACGAGCAGGATCTGCCCGGATGTGGGGACATTGAGGATTGCACCGAGGCAGACGAAGAAGATGGCCAGGAAGAATTGATTAAGCGATTGAAGTTGTCCGCGAACGACGCCATTGACAGGAAAGCCCGAGAGCGAGACGCCAGCGAGGAAGCAGCCGATAACGGGAGGGATTTTCATCGCGTATGCGAGGCCTGCAAACCCGAAGAGGAGTGCAAGTGCGACAAGCAGCAGGCTGTCCTGATCGAGTTTGAGAGTGATGATGAGGGTTGGAGCGATCCAGCGTGCACAGAGCCACGTGAGGCCGACGAGGGCCAGAGTGGCCAGTGTTGCCGAGGCAATGCCGAACAGTCCGTGCTCTGCGCCGGAAAGAGCTGCGATGATGACGATGAGGAGGATGTCTTGCAGCAGGAGCACGCCGAGGACGAGGCGGCCGAAGGGCTCGAAGAATTGCCTTCGCTTCTGGAGGATGCGCACCGCGACGACGGTGGAGCTGGCAGCGACAGCCAGGCCGAGATGAAGGGCGGCCATGAGTGAGAGATCAAAGAGCATGGCCACGCCGGTACCGATGATGAGCAGGCAAGAGAACTGCGCGAGTCCGATGAACAGCGCTGCCCGCCTTCGGTGCATGACGCGCGCGGGGTTGAGTTCGAGCCCCGCGGCAAAGACCAGAAACGTGAGTCCGAGTACGAGGGCATCCTTGATGAGTTCGACATCAATGAAGTCAGTGCGTTCATGTGTAGTCTGTGGAAAGACGCTCATCAGCCCGCCGAACGCAAGGCCTGAGACGATCAACACGGGAATTGTGGGAAGGCGCAGGAGTGTGGCGACCCCGAGGGCAGCGGCAGCGGCTGCGAGAATGATCAGGAGCGTGGTCATGCGTCCACGATGCCTCGCTTATGGAGTTCTTCGACGAGGCGTGCGCTTCCCTGGGCCTTGGAGTCGATGAGATAGTCGGCACCGAGCGAGCGGAGTTCATCGAAGACAGTCCAGTCGAATGCGTGTATGGCGCAAGGAACGTTGTGGCTGGTGCACTGATATGTGAACAGGGCGTTGGCCTCTTCGATGTTGAGGGCGGAAATGCCGAGGAGTGCGTGGGCGAGGCCGGCTTCTTCGAGGACGGAGTGATACTCGATGTTTCCCAGAAGCGTGCGGCAGTGAAGGTCGGCGAGTTTTCGCGGGTCGCTGTCAATGGCGAGTACGGTCTGCCCAGCGCTGTGAAGTTCGCTCGCAATGCGCCGGCCGAGGGCATTCATGCCGACGACGAGAATGTGATTGGAAAGCGTTTCTGCGATCGGTTGTTCGTCGTTCTGGCGGGCCTTGAACATGCGCAGGATTCCTGCGGCTTTGGACCAGCGGTAGAGGACGTGGTTGTAGAGGATCATGTAGGCCGAGAGCGCGATCGTGACCAGGCCGACGACGCTTACGACTGAGAGAATCGGTGGTCCTATGAGGCCGGCACTGACACCCATTGCAGCAAAAATAAATGAAAACTCACTGATCTGTGCGACGGTGACGCTGGTCATGAAGGCGGTTTTTTCGCCATAGCCGAAGCGGGAGATGATCCACATAAAGATGAATGGGTTGCCGATGAGGACGAAAAGGGAGAGGATGGTGGCCTCGAACCAGTAGGCTGCGGAATCGCCGAGTTTCATCTGTGCACCGAGAGAGATGAAGGCAATGGCGATGAAAAAGTTCATCAATGGGTGCACACGGCGTCGGAGTTCTTCGCTGCAGGGGAGTTGCGCGAGCGAAACGCCAGCGAGGAACGCACCGATTTCCGGCGAGAGGCTCATTGCTTCGGCAGCAAGCACGAAAGCGAAGCACCAGAAGAGGCTCCAGATGAGGAGGGTTTCGGGCGAGCGCGATGCCCAGGCGAACACACGATTGAGCAAGTATTTGGCGGCCACCAGCGAAATGAGCAGCAGTACGCCCATGCCGACGAACGCGCGAATGAGTCCTGTTGCGACGGTTGCGAGTTCGAAGTTGTCGTGCTTGCCGAGACCGGCAAGAAAAGTCAGCGCGATGATGACAACGAGATTCTGCACAAGGAAGATGCCGACAGCGATGCGGCCGTAAAGGCTCGTGAGTTCCTTTTTCTGATCGAGAAGTTTGACGACGACGACGGTGCTGCTGAAGGTCAAGGCGGTAGCGATGAAGATGGACTCCATCATGGTGAAGCGCAGCAGGAGACACAGGACCAGACCGATGGAGGCGGTGAAGACGACCTGGCCGAGTCCGGCGATGACGGCGACTTTGCCGACGTCTCTGATCTTGTGGAGGCTGAGTTCGAGCCCGACGATGAACAGAAGGAGTGCGATGCCTATTTCACCAACAGTGGCGATAGCGTCGGATTGTGCGTCACCTTCGTGTGGCGTCAGAATCAGGAGGCCGAGGATCGGCCCGAGAAGAAGTCCGACGAGGATGTAGACAACGATGGTGGGGACGTTGAACCTGCGCAGGATCAGGATCGCGCCAGCCGAGGCGACAATCATGATGCCGATGTTGCGGACGAGTTCGATGCCGAGCAAAGTGGCAATCCTGATGAGGTGCGGACGGATCTGATCGTGTTTACTTTCGGAGCGTGATCGGTATTGGTTTGTGAATCGTTCGATCGACGCGTGAGGGTAGGGGCCGGCCAGATGGCTCGCCACAAGAGTGCGATTGTGCCCAACGCGAGAATTATTGTCCCGATGAGGGAAGGCTCGGGGGGTACGCGCCCTCTGATCTGGTGATGAGTGACCCAAACCCAACCGAACTGGACCGTATGGGCGTGCTGCACGAGCAGAACCGCCTGGGTCTGCTTGATGAGTCCGGGCAGCGCGAACTCGCTGCGTTGCTCGAGCGTCGACCGGATCTGCGCGAGTTGATTGAACAACTCGAAGAAGAGGAGCAAAGCATGCAATCGGCAATCCAAGGCGCCATTGATCACTTCGACTTTGGGAAAGCATCGGGAGCGGTGCAGGAGAAACTCCGGCACGATCGCCAGATGCTGCGTGTGCTGGGATTGATCTCCATATTTGGGATTGTTTTCGCGACAATCAGCGCCTGGGCGGGGCTGTTGAGCTGGGGCTCAGTGCCGTTCATGGCAGTTGCGTGGTCCTTCCCGATTCTGCTCCATTGGTGGGTGCTGTGCCGTCGTCGCCGGCTTGCTCTTCAGATTGCCGAAGGATCCACGAATGTGGCGCAAGTGGCTTTCGAGCAGCACAGGGCGATTGGTCGCAACGAACGTGTTGTGATGCAGGCTGTGGGCATTATCTGCACAATCGGCCTGCTCCTGGCGATCGTTGATTCGTTGATGGACAGCAAGTACTGGAATGCGGCGATCTTTGCGGTGGCGATTGCTCTGGTTGTTCCCGCAATTTGGAAGCAGTATGGCACCGCGCGCAGTGTGCAGCGACACGAGCGGATGCTCAGTGGCGACCTCAGTACTACAGGGTGGCTGAGCGGCAAGGATGCAGACGCTTGAATCAGCAGCCGCAATCAACACTTGATCTTGCAGCATTGTTCGAGCAGCACCAGCATGGGCTGCTCGGCCTTGCTCTCAGAATCACGGGCGACTTTGCGCTGGCGGAGGATGCGCTGCAGGAGACTTTCCTGTGCGCCCATGCTGGCGCGAGGTCTTTTCGTGGGGAGGCCAGGCCCGGCACCTGGCTCTATCGCATCGCGGTGCGCGAGTCGCTGCGCGTGCGGTCGCGGGCTCGCCGAGTGACCAGCCTGAATCAGGCAATTTCAAGGGTATCCGCATACCAGAAGGCTGAGCATTCGCCGATGGATCGGCTGGCATGGGTCGAGACAACTTGGGAGCTTCTGCGTGCGCTCGAGTCATTGCCTGAGGATCAGCGGCTCGCATTGGTATTGCTCTCGACGCGCGAACTGACCGCGGAAGATGTCGGGGCTATGTTCGGCATAGCGGCCGGAACGGTGTACACCCGAGCATTTCGCGCTCGGCTCAAGCTTCGCTCGATGCTGCGCGGGGCGAACACACTCGATTCTGAGGTCGAGAGTTGAGGCTGTGGATGAGTTCTCCGACTGTGAAGAAGCGTTTACTTGACGATCCTGTGAGCGGGGTTGGTCCGCAGGCGATTCAACACTTGGCTTTGTATACGCGAGTTTACTCATGACACCGATTTCTGCGACTGCTGTTCGTGCTTTGGCTGTGCTGGCGTGGATGGCTGCACACGCGTGTGCTCAGGAGGGGTCAATCGCAAGCGGATCGGCCGGAGTTCGCAACAAGCAGTTCTTCATCGCGCAGGAAAGTGAAGGCGCGAGATTGAACATCGGCGGGTACTTGCAGTTTCGTTATCACCTCAACTGGCGCGATGATGATGCAGGCGGCAACGACTTCACAAACGGGTTCATGGCCCGTCGCTCGCGGGTCCAGTTGAGTGGCCAGATCATGGAGAACTGGACCTTCAACGTCATGACCGAGCTCAGCCCGAGCGGAGCGGGCACGCTTCTGGATGGGTTCATCGGGCATCGGCTTGAAAGCGGCTGGGTGCTGCAGTTCGGGCAGTTCAAGATGCCGCTGCTGCGCGAGGAATTGGTATCCGATGCGATTCTACTTGCTGCTGAGCGATCGCCCACCAACTCAGTTTTTTCGCAGTCGCGCAGTCTTGGGGTGCAGGCTTCACGCGAGTCGGAGGACTGGCGGGGGGCGATTGCGATCCACAACGGCATGAACACGCTCAACACGCGGTTTGACGCTGCGAGTGCGGCTGATTTTGCGGTTACGGGTCGCCTCGATCACAAACTTGCAGGCGCGTGGAGCCAGTTCCGCGACTTCACAAGTTGGCGTGGGTCAGACTTTGCCGCGATGATTGGCGCAGCGGGTCATTACCAGACCGGCGGCGAAACGGGCAACACGACCGATCTCGACTTCGCGCAGTACACACTCGATCTCTCGCTCGAAGGCGATGGATGGAACGCCTTTGCAGCGTTCATCGGGCGACATTCGGACACTGCGAGCGGAAGCTTCGATGACTTTGGCGTGGTGGTGCAAGGCGGGGTCTTCGTGAGCGACGCCGTCGAACTCTGGGGGCGATACGACATCGTCATCGCTGACGATGACCGACCCGGGGTGACTCACGACTTTGGCACGATCACTGCCGGGCTTAATTGGTATGTCATTCCGGAAAGCCACGCTGTGGTTGTGAAGGTTCAGGCCATGTGGTATCTTGACGCTCAGGCGGGTTCGCTCGTCGGCACGAGCACGGGTTCGGGTCTGCTCGCAAGCCCGAACGACGACCAGTTTTCGATCTTTGCCCAGATCGGGATGATTTTCTGACAGAGTGTGGCACTACAAGAGCGACGCGGCGTTGACGTGTTTCGGGCCTGTGGAGTCGTAGACAGCGAATCGCGCTCCGGGGTGGATCGATGCGGAGCCGTACGCGCCGTCTTTGCGCAGGGCGTAGACAATGACGTTGAAGTTTGGCTGTCCTTTATCGTTCCGCAGCCGCTTCTCGAGTGTGCGGTCTGCCATGCGGCGTACAGCGTGCAGGCAGGCTTCGGTCGGTGTCATGCCCTGGCTCATGGAGCGAACGATTTCGTAGGCAGTGCAGTTTGCGATGGCTGCCTCGCCTCGCCCGGTCGCGCCTGCGGCTCCGATTTCGTTATCGACGTACATGCCTGCACCGACGATCGGTGAATCGCCGACGCGTCCGGGTATCTTGTAGCTCAGTCCGCTCGTGGTGGTGCAACTTGCCAGTGTGCCCTGGTCATTGACTGCCGAGCAGTTGATGGTGCCGTAGGTGAAAGGCTGTGTGGGGTCGATGCGTGAGTGCGCGGGCGGGGGGAAATCCATCTCGTCATCGTTGAGCCAGTCATCCTCCCGGCTCATGTTGGCTTTCCATTGAAGCCAGATCTTGCGGGCTTTGTCGGTCAGAAGGTTTTCTTCCTTGTATCCCATGCGAAGTGCAAACTTCTTTGCCCCTTCGCCGACCAGGAGAATGTGATCGGTGCGTTTGAGCACATGCAAGGCGACTTCGGAGGCGTAGCGGATGTTTTCGAGTGCAGCGACGGCACCGGCCTTGTGGGTCGGGCCGTGCATGACTGAGGCGTCGAGTTGCACGATTCCGTCTTCGTTGGGCAACCCGCCGAGGCCGACTGAATGATCGTCGGGATCATCTTCTACAAGTTTGACACCTGCAACGACGGCATCAACGGGATCGAGACCGCGGCGGACGGCGTTCATCGCCGTGACGACACATCCTGTGTCGTTGTTGCGCAGGCCATTGGCGCTTGCGATGACGCATGGCCCCCGGTGCTCATCGCCCGGCCCGCGTGAGGACGAGCCAGCAGCACCTCCTGAAGCTGAACCTGCAATCCCGCCGAATGCGGCTGCGCTCATCATGGCGAGAAACTCCCTTCGATCATTCATGGCAGACTCCTGTGTCTTGTGCAAGATTCAGTGGCTCAGTGCCTTTGCGGGGACCGGGGCGGGGGGATGGTGATCGCGGGCCATGAGCAGTTCGAGCGTTGCCCCGCCCGATCGGTTGAACCACTCGACGACGATTTGATGATGACCGGCGGCGAGGGCGCCCGAGCCGTGCATTGTTCTGGCGTGGTGAAGCCCGTCATTGTCGATTAAGAGTACTCCATTGATCCACAATCGGGAACCATCGTCGGAAGTGAGCGAGAAGTGGTACATGCCGTCGTGTTCGAGCGTCAGTACGCCGCTCTTGCGGAGCGCGATGTTTTCTCGGGACCACTCCGGCGTGAGACCGATACTTGTTGCAGCTCCGATTTGTTGTGCCGCGGCAAAGTCAGGAAGTGATGAATACACTCCGTCAATCCGCTGGGCCGCGAGCCCGGCTGATGCTCCGCGCTGGGCCGATCCTGCCTGTGGTTCGACACGTTGGAAGTGTCGCTGTGCAGGATCCGACATGTCCCAGTTTCCGTCAAACGTCGTTGCAGTGACCGTTGCACTCTCGCTGAGAACAAATGGGCCGGTATATTGCGGAGAAGATGTAGTCGGCTTGTGTCCGTTGAGGGTGTAGCGAATCGTACCGGTGCGCGTCGAGAGCTTGATTTCGATTGGGTTGACGAACGAGACGATCTCCGAATTGCCAGAGATCGCATCGTACGAGGACGCAATCGCCGGCTCGCTGAAGATCACGGGCCGCCCCTCGATATCGAGTGCGATGACGGTGCAGCGTTCATCGGGCATCACGGGTGGGAGCAGGATGCGCGCGATGCGATGGGCACGTGCCAATTGCGAGTTGTGTGGCGGTCCCTGAACGCGCAAGGCGGTGTTGCGGTCCGAGAGCAGGCGTGCACCGATGACGCTACCGCCGAAATCCTGAAGCGTGATCTGGTGCGTCTCGGGCCATTCAAAGACGTGCAGATAGATCGTCGATTGCTCGTCTCCTTCGCGCAGCGTGGCGCGACCGACGAATGGCAGGTTGATGAAAGGGCTTGCGGTCGTGCCATAGATTGCTTCGCCATTGAGGTTCATCCAGTGTCCGATTTCGGTGAGCCTTCGCTCGGCCTGGGGCGGGAATGTACCATCGGCGCGTGGACCGACATTGAGCAGGAAATTGCCACCCTTGCTTGCGATGTCGACGAGGGTGTGGATGAGTTGGGTCGTTGATTTCCACTGCGTGTCATGTTTGTTCCATCCCCAGTGGCGGTTCATGGTCATGCATGTTTCCCAGTCCACACCTGGCAGGCCTGTTGCGGGCACTTCCTGTTCGGGCGTGCCGAAGTCGCCAAAAAAGCCTTCGGCGGAAAATCCTGCCATGCCCTGCCTGCCGACATCGACACGGTTATTCACGATGACGTCGGGTTGGAGGCTGCGACAGAGTTCGTAGAGTTCCTTGCCGCGTTCGTGGGTCCAGGTGTTCTCCCACTCGCCGTCGAACCACATGACGCCGATGTCGCCGTACTTGGTGAGCAGTTCTGTGACTTGCGCGTGGAGAAAGGCGACGTAGCGATCGAAATCGGCACCCTCGGCGGGACGCGAATCGGCTTCCCAGTTTCGTCGTGGCAGATAGTCCGGGTGGTGCCAGTCCATGATTGAGTGGTACCAGCAGATCCGCAGTCCGTGGCGGCGGCATGCATCGGCCAGTTCGTCCATGATGTCGCGTGCAAATGGCGTGGACATGATGTCAAAGTCGCTCACGCCCGAGTCGAACAGGGCGAATCCGTCGTGGTGTTTGGTCGTGATGACGATGTACTGCATGCCGGCGTCTTTGGCGATGCGGCACCACTGGTCGGCATCGAAGTGAACCGGGTTGAAATCGTGCTGGAAGTTCGAGTAGGTTTCGAGTGGGATCTGGGCCGTGGTGCGGATCCACTCACCGTGGTCGGTTCCCTGGCCCCACTCGCCGGCGGGAATGGCGTAGAGGCCCCAATGAATGAACATGCCAAAGCGGGCTTGACGCCACCACGTCATGCGTTCATCGTCTGGTGGGGCGGCGCGGACTGGTGCAACGCCAAGACACAGACCAAGGGCAGCAAGCGTAATTGGCATAAAGCGCATCGCCAAATCTCCGGAACCGTGTTGTCAAATCGTACCAGATTTCAGACCGATGAAGAAGATTGCAGAACTGTCAGCGTGCTGTGACGCGGCAACAATCGCCTATGCCGCTTCATTCAGAAAAGGTAAGGTTGTTTGTCGCGGCATATCCCCCGCCTCAGACTGTGGTGGCGTTGGTAGGGCTTCTCGAACTGGTCGCACTTCCGCCGCACCAGGTGGCGAGCGACATGCACCTGACGGTTCATTTCATCGGGCCGGTTGAGCGACGCGAACTCCCTCGCATTCGCGAGACATTGGAGCGGGCGGCTTCTGGGCTTGCAGCGTTTGAAGTCACTCCAATCCGGTTGATCGGCCTCCCGGAGCGTTCGCCACGACTGGTCGCCGTCGAGCTGGACTTGCCGTATGAACTGGCAGAATTGCAGCGGAGGTTGGCCCACCGATTCAGTCACAAAAATTCGGGCCGTGCATATGTGCCACATGTGACGCTCGCGAGATGGCGACCAGGCGGGATTGAGAAGATCGGCCCAGTACCCGTTGAAGCTGGCACGTTTGCGGTGCGCGAGATTTGTTTGATGAGCAGCGTGCTCAAGCCGAGCGGGGCGGAACACCATCTGCTGGGGAGGGTGGTCCTGAGGAGTGGAACCGAACGTACAGGCTGACGGAATGACTTCGGCGCGCTAGACTTATCTTTTAGAATGATTCTCAATCTCATTAACGGATCTTGAGATCCGTTTATTGTCCTCGTCGAGGGGGTGCGCATGACGACCACTGAAGAAGTCGCAAAGATTACCAGCGATCGCCGGGAGTACAAGTACGGCTTCGTGACGGACATCGAGCAGGATTATGCCCCCCCCGGTTTGAGCGAAGATATTGTCCGTTTTATCTCTGCGAAGAAGTCAGAGCCGGAATGGCTATTGGACTGGCGCCTGAAGGCCTACCGGAAATGGTTGGAGATGAAGGAGCCTGAATGGGTGTTTTTGCCCTATGGCTACCCTCCGATCGACTATAAAGGTATCAGTTACTACGCGGCACCCAAGACCGGGCCTGCGAGTCTGGATGAGGTGGATCCCAAGATTCTGGAGACTTACGCCAAACTGGGCATTCCACTGGGCGAGCAGGCTGCTCTGTTGGGCGTGGTGGGGGCTGCTGCGACTCCTGCCGAGGGGCGCAAGGTTGCGGTTGATGCGGTGTTCGATTCGGTGTCGGTGAAGACGACGTTTCAGGAGGAGTTGAAGTCGCATGGGGTGATTTTCTGTTCAATCTCTGAAGCTGTGCGCGAGCACCCGGAATTGGTGCAGAAGTATCTCGGCAGTGTGGTGCCTTACTCGGATAATTTCTTTGCCACACTCAACTCGGCAGTCTTCAGCGACGGGTCGTTTGTGTATGTGCCCAAGGGTGTCAAGTGCCCGATGGAACTGAGCACCTACTTCCGGATCAATGCGCGCAATACTGGACAATTCGAGCGGACGCTCATCATTGCGGATGAAGGAGCGGAGGTGAGTTATCTCGAAGGCTGCACCGCGCCGATGCGTGACGAAAATCAGTTGCACGCAGCGGTGGTGGAGTTGGTGGCGTTCAAGGGAGCGTACATCAAGTATTCGACGATTCAGAACTGGTATCCGGGCGATGCGCAGGGCAAGGGTGGGATCTACAACTTCGTGACCAAGCGCGGGATCTGCAAGGGCGAGAACAGCCGAATATCGTGGACACAAGTCGAGACAGGGTCTGCGATCACCTGGAAGTATCCGTCGGTGATTCTTCAGGGTGATGGCAGCAAGGGGGAGTTCTACTCGGTCGCGCTGACCAACTTGCGACAACAGGCCGACACGGGCACGAAGATGATTCACATCGGTAAGAACACGACGAGCACGATCGTGAGCAAGGGAATCTCGGCTGGTGAAGGGCAGAACACATATCGGGGGCTCGTGCAGATGAACAAGGGCGCGACCAATGCGCACAACTACACGCAGTGCGATTCGATTCTGATCGGTGACAAGTGCGGGGCGCACACGTTTCCGTATGTGGACATCCGCAACTCGACCGCGACCGCGGAGCACGAAGCGAGCACAACCAAGATCGCGGAGGATCAGCTGTTCTACTGCACCGCTCGCGGCATCAGCGAGGAAGACGCGGTGAGCCTGCTGGTCAATGGATTCTGCAAGGAAGTGTTCAGTGAACTGCCCATGGAGTTTGCGGTCGAAGCGAACAAGCTGCTGGCGGTTTCGCTTGAAGGCTCGGTGGGATGAGGAATGGTTTGATGAGTCGCAGCCTTGAAGGAGCGGCTCGAACAGTTAGACGAAAGGAAATTCGGAGATGACATCGACTCCGCTGCTGGAAATCAAGAATCTTCATGTTCGGCTGGAAGGGGAGCCTTCGGTCGAGATCCTGCGCGGCGTTGATCTGACGATCATGCCCGGCGAGGTGCACTCGATCATGGGGCCCAATGGTTCGGGAAAGAGCACCCTGAGCCAGGTGCTGGCGGGCAAAGAAGACTATGAGATCACCGAAGGCGAGATTCTGTACAAGGGTCAGGATCTGACGGAGCTCGGGCCCGACGAGCGAGCCAATGCCGGGATCTTTCTGGCGTTTCAGTATCCGGTCGAGATCCCGGGCGTGAGCGCGATGCAGTTTCTCAAGGCTGCGGTGAACGCGAAGCGCGCGTTCGAGGGCAAGGACGAGCTGGACGCAGGCGCTCTGCTCAAGCACTTTCGCGCCAAGGCCGAGCAGATCAATGTGCCGTTCGAGATGCTCAAGCGCAATGTGAATGAGGGGTTCAGCGGCGGGGAGAAGAAGCGGTTCGAGATTTTTCAGATGGCGGTGCTGGATTCTGTTTTGGGAATTCTCGATGAGAGCGATTCCGGGTTGGATATTGATGCGCTCAAGATCGTGGCTGACGGCGTGAACTCGATGCGCGACGGGCATCGGTCATTTCTTCTCATCACGCATTATCAGAGACTGCTGAACTACATCGTACCCGATCAGGTGCATGTGCTGATCGGCGGTCGGATCGCCAAGAGCGGCGGGAAGGAAGTCGCGCATGAGTTGGAGAAGCATGGGTATGCGCCATTCGGTGTGCGCGAGTCTACGACGACGGGTGCGGGGCGCTGAGCCTGAGGAGCAATGATGTCGAGGGTGCTGGACAACACGACGGAGCGCATCATGGATCGACTCGAGCCTGCATGGGTTGAGACGCTTCGCAGCCTCGGGCGCGAGAAGTTTGAGGGTTCTGGGTATCCGACATTGCGTGATGAGGCGTGGCGTTTCACGAATGTGGAGGTGATTGCACAAACGCGGTGGCAGGATGCTTCGCCTGGCGAGAAGGTGACGAGTGCGGACGTGGCGAGGCTGGTGATACCGGATCTTGATGCAGCGGCAGCGGTGTTCGTGGATGGAGTGTTTCGTGAGGACTTGAGCGATCTGTCGGGCCTTGGGACTGGTGTGACGTGCTGTCTGATTGGGGATGCGTTTGATCGCGAGTCGGCGCGGCGGCACCTGGGGAGATTGAGCCGCGAGCATGATGACGGCTTCACCGCTTTGAATGATGCAAAGTTCGGGCCCGGATTGTTTGTGCACGTCGAAGCGGGACGTGAGGCTGCAAAGCCCATTCATGTGCTGTCGATCGGTACGAGCACGCAGGAGCCTGTGGCGACGCATTGTCGAAACCTGATCGTGGCTGATCGAGGCGCGAGCGTGAAGGTGATCGAGCAGTATGCTGGACTGAGCAACGAAGCGGTGTATCTGAGCAACGCGCTGACGGAGATCGTGGCGGCAGAAGAGGGTTTTGTCGAGCATTATGTGCTGGAGCGTGAGAGCGAGCGAGCGTTCAATGTCTCAACGCTGCTCATCGAGCAGGGCGCGCGCAGCAAGGTGCACTCTCATACGGTGCTGCTGGGCGGAAGGATTGTGCGCAACAACGTGGTTCCGGTGCTGGCGGGCGAGCATGCGCACTGTCTGATCAATGGTTTGTACGTGGGGCACAACGATCAGCATCTGGACAATGCGATGCGCGTGCGTCATGCGGCTCCAAACTGCGAGAGTCGGCAGTACTACAAGGGGATCATGAACGACCGCTCGCGTGGCGTGTTTACGGGGCGGATCGTGGTAGATAAGGTTGCACAGAAGACAGATGCGATTCAGACGAACCGGAATATGCTGCTGTCGGATGACGCACGGGTGAATGCGAGGCCTCAACTGGAGATCTACGCCGATGATGTGCGTTGCACGCATGGCGCGACAACCGGGCGTGTGGATGATGAGGCGGTGTTTTATTTTCGATCACGCGGACTGAGCGAACCTGTTGCGCGGGCAATGCTGGTGTATGCGTTCGCTGCAGAGGGGTTTGATCGCATGGAATTGGTCCCTGTGCGGCGGCTTTTGGCAGCGGAGATGATCGCAAAGCTTCCGATGGCGCGGGGATTGAGCATCGAGGTATGACGGCAAGCGAGGGGGCTATGGCGTGCGCTGGGTTTGATGTGGAGGCACTGCGGGCGAAGTTCCCGGCCCTGGCGCAGGAGGTGCATGGCAGGCCTCTGGTGTATCTGGACAACGCTGCGACGACGCACAAACCCGGTCAGGTGCTGGAGGCGATGGATGAGTTTTATCGGCGTGACAATGCGAACGTGCATCGGGGGATGCACGAGTTGAGTGTGCGCGCGACGCGTGGGTATGAATCGGCGCGCGAGGCAGCAGCGGGGTTTATCAAGGCGGAGTCGTCGCGCGAGTGCATTTTTACAAGTGGCGTGACCGATGCCATCAATCTCGTGGCCAGTTCGGTGGGGCAAGCGAGGCTGCGAGCGGGCGATCGTGTGCTGCTGAGTGAGATGGAGCATCACTCGAACATCGTGCCATGGCAGATGGCGTGCGAGCGAGCCGGGGCGAAGATTGATGTGATTCCGGTGACGGACTCGGGCGAACTGGACCTGGATGCTGCCCAGCGATTGATGACGGAGCGGACGCGCGTCGTTGCGTGTGTGATGGTGTCGAATGTGCTGGGGACGATCAACGACGTCGCGCGAGTGTGCATGATGGCAAAGGCGGCGGGGGCTTTGTCGGTGATCGATGCGGCACAGGGTGGAGCGCATGTCGAGGTGGATGTGCGTGCGATCGGGTGCGACTTTCTGGCGCTTTCGGGGCACAAGATGTTCGGACCGACGGGCGTGGGAGTGTTGTATGGGCGCGAGGAGTTGCTGGAGGTGCTCCCGCCGTATCGAGGTGGCGGGGAGATGATTGAATCGGTGAGCTTTGAGAAAACGACCTTCGCCAGGCTTCCGGCGCGTTTCGAGGCCGGCACGCCGAATATTGCGGGTGCGATCGGGCTTGGGGCGGCGATACGCTTTGTGCGGGAGCTTGATGATGCGGGGGTTCGGGCCCATGAGGCGTCGCTGCTCGAGCATGCACAGACGAGGTTGAGCGAGATCAAGGGATTGCGGATCTACGGGCAGGCGCTACGCAAGATTCCGATTGTGACGTTTTCGATCGATGGCGTTCATCCGTATGACCTGGCGCCGGTGCTGGATCGGTTCGGAGTGGCGATTCGTACAGGGCATCATTGCACGCAGCCTCTGATGAAGCGGTTTGGCGTGACGGCGACTGCGCGGGCGTCGCTGGCGATGTACAACACTCATGCGGAAATCGATGTGCTGGTCGAGGGAATCGAGCGTGCTCGACGAATGCTCGCGTGATAGGCTCATGGGATGCGCGAGCTACCAACACTAGACGAGATCATCGAGACGTTCGAGTTGCTCGGCGACTGGGAGGAACGTTTCGGGTACATCATCGATCTGGGCAAGCGGTTGCCTCCGATGCCTGAGAGCGAGAGGACGGACGATGCGCGCGTGCATGGGTGTCAGGCGCAGGTCTGGTTGCGACTTGAGCGCGAGGGGGGGGGGAGTGATCGGTTGCGCATTCGGGCGATCAGCGATGCACATATCGTCAATGGGCTGATTGCGATTGTGATGAGCATGTATAACGGGCGAACGGCTGCCGAGGCGATGGCTGTGGATGCGCGTGGGATTTTGGAACGACTCGAGCTCGATGCGCACTTGAGCGGGACGCGGCGCAATGGGCTTGAGGCCATGATTCGCCGGATTCGGGCTCTGGCGGTCGAGATGGAGGCTGGGCGATGAGCGAGATGCGCATCTTTGATTCGGGTGCAGAGCGAGAGCGGCAGCGGGTTGCGCCGTCTGCGACTCCCGATGCCCAGACGCTGCGCGGGCGGATCATCGAGGCGATCAAGTCGGTGTACGACCCGGAGATTCCGGTGAATGTGTTTGATCTTGGGCTGATCTACGCGATTGAGCCGGACAGTAATGGCCAGGTGAGAGTTGCGATGACGCTGACGAGCCCGGCATGCCCGGAGGCGCATTCGATTCCGGCTGCGGTGAAGGCAGCGGTTGAGACGGCGGAAGGGGTTGTGGCTGCGCGAGTGGAACTTGTGTGGGAGCCACGGTGGTCCAAGGACATGATGAGCGACGAAGCGAAGTTGCATCTGGGGTTGATCTGAGGAACAGGCGGGGATTGGCGTGGAAAAAAGCGCACCGGGCGAGCAAAAGGACCGCTCGACTCGCCCGGTGCAGAGGGATCGAAGAATTAGATGGCGGATGACTTACACGGCTTCGCGCCCATCGCTGCGCACTCGTGGGGCTTCATGCTTGATGAAGCGGAATGTTTGTGCGGCATCGGGGAGGCTGGAAGTTGAACGTGCGATTTGTGCCCGACCATCGCGCTTGACTTCACTCAGAGCATGCCACGCCTGAAGGGGTGTGGCGAGAGGCTGTCGATCACCGTCGGCCATGGAAGGGGTGCGTGTGTGGCCGCAGCGTGAGAGCGATCGTGCGGCTGGCGAGGCGATGCTGAAGGAGACCCCCCGACGCTGCGCGAACAAGATGGCATGCTGATCGAGTCTTGGGAGCATCGACCAGATCGCGTCGCTCGTCAGAAGTTCAGCGTGGTCGAAGCGTGCGGCTTCGTCATCGGCGACGAGGTAGCGTGCTGGCAAGGCGAGCGTGGCTGCGATGAAAGAGGCGGTGATGAGTGGGTGACCACTCCCGACCAGTGCGGGGCGGAGGTCTTCGGAGCGTGCGGCACCAGCTGGGAAGACGATAACCTGCACCTGCTCGAAGGTTTTGGCCAGAGGGCGAGCCTTGATGGTGCGAGGTTCAGCGTCGAGCATCGGACCCCGTGTGGTTGGTCCGACTTGTGCAGTGTCTGCGACGCTGGCGCTGATACCCACTTCTCTCAGGCCTTCAACGAGTAGCGACGCGGCACGCCGCTGTGGCGACGACATGACCCACGCCAACACTGCGGGGTCAGTGTGCGGGGGCAGGAGATTGGCTTGCGCGAGCGAGGCCTGCGTCTCGGCCTGCGAAGCACCGACAACGGCAATCACGCGATCGGAGAGCAGCAGGCAGTCGCGGATCTCAGCGACCGTCTGCTCTCGGTTGAGAGTGATGAGGTTGCCGGAAACAGCCAGCACGATTGCGTTGTCAAGACTCATGGGAAACTCCTGCATTGTGCATCGACAGGGCAAAAACTCACGGACCAGAAACGAAACAAGCCACCGCGTTTTGTGCGGTGGCTTGCGTGTGCCTTGGTTGAGATTCGGACTTTGCTACCCGATCTCACCCTCGCAGACGAGCCACCGCGACCCAATCTGGATCGTTTGAAGCATGGTGTCGCAAAGGTGATAACGTTTCATGACGGTGTCTCTGGACATACTGTCCGGATCTGTATCGGTCCGGGTTGCCGAAAAGGTTAGCATTTTTTCTTTCGGAGTCAACACGAAGACGATTCATTTCCCGCAAATGATTCTTCACACTGCCCGCGAGGGAATTTTGGGGTGTTTTTGAGTACTACTGCATATGCCTGAGCCGCATGCTGACAATCTGGATGACCTGCGGGCGAGGCTGGGTGCGTGCATGATAACTGATCAGCACGAGATTCGGCGTCGGCTTCGGCAGGTCGAGCGCGCGGGGCGCGAGCTCACACCACGCATGCTCGAACGCATCACTGAGCGGATCGAGGCGTCGATCGCACGGCGGGAGTTGCGGCTGGAAGCACGCCCGAAGGTCCGATACCCGACAGATCTCCCGGTATGCGAACGAAGGGCCGAGATTCTTGACGCGATCGAGTCGAACCAGGTCGTCGTGATCTGTGGCGAGACTGGTTCGGGCAAGACGACGCAACTGCCCAAGATGTGCCTCGAATTGGGTCGCGGTGTTGCCGGGGTGATCGGGCATACGCAGCCTCGGCGCATTGCAGCTCGAAGTGTTGCAGCCCGGATTGCGGATGAACTTGGCGTTGCGGTGGGCGGAGTGGTCGGTTCGAAGGTGCGATTCGGCGATCAGACGAGCGACCGCACCATGATCAAGATCATGACCGATGGCATCCTGCTGAGCGAAACGCAGCGCGACCGCAGTCTCGAAGCGTACGACACGATCATCATCGATGAAGCACACGAGCGCAGCCTGAACATCGACTTTCTTCTCGGATATCTGCATCGACTGTTGCCGCGGCGGCGCGACTTAAAACTGATCATCACGTCGGCGACGATCGACCCGGAGCGTTTCAGTGCGCACTTCTGGAACGCGCCGATCGTGGAGGTTTCAGGGCGGACGTATCCGGTGGAGGTGCGGTACCGGCCGTTGCAACTGGATGCGGGTGATGCTGAGGGCGCCGACCAGATTGCAGGCGTGCTGCGCGCGGTCGATGAACTGGCCAGCGAACCCTCGGGCGATGTGCTGATTTTCATGAGCGGTGAGCGCGAAATCCGTGAGACAGCTCGCGCGCTGCGCGAGCGGATCGGGCCTGGGGACGAGGTTGAGATACTGCCTCTGTATGCGAGACTTTCGATGGCGGAGCAGCAGCGTGTGTTCAAGCCGCACCGCGGGCGGCGGCTGGTGATTGCAACAAACGTTGCGGAGACTTCGCTGACTGTGCCGGGGATTCGGTATGTCATTGATCCTGGTGAAGCCAGACTGAGTCGATACAGCGCACGCACAAAGGTGCAGGGCTTGCAGATCGAGCCAATCTCGCAGGCATCAGCGAATCAACGTGCTGGGAGATGCGGGCGTGTTGCGCCGGGTGTGTGCATTCGTTTGTACAGCCAGCGCGACTTTCAATCGCGTGAAGCATTCACTCCGCCCGAAATTGTTCGCACAAATCTGGCGAGTGTGATCCTTCAGATGATGGCGTTGGGTCTGGGGCGAGCCGAGGAGTTTCCGTTTCTGGAAGCGCCCGACAGCCGCATGATCCGCGACGGGTATGAGCGGCTGTTCCAGCTCGGTGCGGTCGATGAGGAAGGGAAACTGACGGAAACCGGGCGGCAACTGGCAAAGCTGCCGATCGACCCACAGATCGGCAGAATGATCGTGGCAGCGGCGAAAGAGGATTGCGTCAGCGAGGTGCTGATCATTGCGGCGGCACTGTCGGTGCAGGATCCGCGCGAGAGGCCTCACGACAAGCGCGACGCAGCCGACGAAGCCCACGCGCAGTTCGAGCATGCGGAATCGGATTTCCTGACCTATCTGAATCTGTGGCACTTCTATCACGGGTTGGAACGCACGCTCTCGCGTTCGAAACTGACCAAGGCGTTGAAACAGAACTACCTGAGCATGGTGCGCATGCGCGAGTGGCGTGACGTGCTGTCGCAGTTGCGTGAAGTGGCAGCGGAGTTGAAACTGCATGTGAGTGCGGCCGAAGCGGATCATGACGCCATTCATCGGTCGCTGCTTGCGGGGCTGATCGCGAATGTGGGATATCGGCGTGACAAGTTCGAGTATGAGGGAACGCGCTCGACGCGGTTTCATATCTTTCCGGGTTCGGTGGTGTTCGCTTCCAAGCCGAAGTGGATTATGGCAGCCGAGATTGTGCGCACGACGAAGTTATTTGCTCGCTGTGTGGCGGGCATCGAGCCGACATGGATCGAGGAGGCTGGGCGACATCTTCTCAAGCACACGCACAACGATCCGTACTGGGATGAGAGGCGTGGGGTGGTGATGGCGCGCGAGCGGGTTTTGCTGCTTGGGCTGGAGCTCGTTGCAGGGCGCGCGGTTGATTTTGGGCGTGTCAACTCGGCTAAAGCTCGGGAGATTTTCATTCATCATGCGCTCGTGGAAGGGGCGATCACAATCGACCCGCCGTGCCTGGCACACAATCGAGAGCTGGAAGCGAGCGTGCGCGGGCTCGAAGCCAAGGCCCGGCGCAACGATCTTCTGGCCGACGCAATGGCGAGATTCGCGTTTTACGACGCGCGCCTGCCAGAGGATGTGCACAGCACGCGGACTTTTGAACGTTGGCTTCGGCGTGCGCAGCGTGAAGAGCCGCGCGTGTTGTACATGACGCTCGACGATCTGCTGCTCAAGACTCCAGAGGATGTTGGTGTTGAGCGGTATCCGGATCAGATGCTGGTCGAAGGAATTCACCTGCCGCTGGGTTATGCGCACGAGCCCGGAGCGGCTGATGACGGATTGACCATCACTGTGCCGGTCGAGTTTCTTGGTCAAGTCGATCCTGCGAAACTGGATTGGTTGGTCCCCGGCATGGTTGAGGAGAAGATCGCGGCGTTGATCCGCACGTTGCCGCGCACGTACAGGCGGCACTTTGATGCTGCGGCGATTGCGGGCGAACTGACGCAGACGCTGGAGATTGGTCAGCGCCCGTTGATCGATGCGTTGGCCGATGCGCTGAGTCGGCGTGCGGGCGTGAGCGTGCCACGCGAGGCGTTCAAACCCGACGAGATTCCGCCACATTTGTGGGTGCGCTATCGCGTGGTGGATACAGCCGGGCACGAGTTGGCGATCGGGCGCGATCTCGGCGAGTTGCGTCAGTCGCTGCGTGCGCAGATCGCGGCGAGTTATGCTCACGCGACCGAGAACGCGATGGAGCGCGATGACCTGCTTGATTGGGATTTCGGTGAGTTGCCAGCAGAGGTCGAGATCCGTCGCGGATCGTTCGTGTTGCATGGGTACCCGACTCTGGTCGATCAGGGCAAGACTGTGGCGCTGCGGGTGCTGAGTTCGAGGATCGAAGCCAGGCGGGCGTTTCGAGCCGGGCTGGCGCGGCTGTATGTGCGGCATCTGCGCGAGGAGTTCAAGTATTACGAACGTCATCTGCCGAACATCGAGAAGATGACGCTGCATTATGCCGCACTCGGCCCGGGTGATGAGCTGCGGCGTGATCTTTTGCTACTTGTGGCCGATCGGGTCTTCATCGGCGATGATGAATCAGTGCGCACTCGCGAAGAGTTCGCGGCCAGGCTCGACCTCGGCTGGAACCGGCTCCGACCGACAGTCGATGAGGTGTGCGGGTTGATCGAGAAGATTCTCGAGCGCGTGCACGATCTTTCGCTGAGATTGGCAGAGCCATCGCCCGAAGGGTGGGTGATGAGTCTGGGCGATGTGCGTTTTCAGTTGGGGCAGTTGTTGCCAAAGCGATTTTTGACCAAAGTGCCATATGCGAGACTTGAGCATTATCCGCGATACTTGCGGGCGGTTCAGCGGCGTCTTGAGAGGCTGCGCGAACAGGGACCTGCGCGAGACCTCGAACTCGCGCGGCAGGTAGCAAAGTGGTGGGGGATATATGCCGAACGTCTGGCCCGGCACGATGCAGCGGGTGTCGTCGATCCGGCGCTTGAAGAATTCCGGTGGTTGATCGAAGAACTTCGTGTTTCGCTGTTTGCACAGGAATTGAGGACTATTGAGCCTGTGTCGGATAAGAGGCTCGAGAAGCGTTGGGAGGCTGTGCGATCATAATGCGTCGGCCATGCGACAGTATGTGGCGGGCGGATTGTGCTGCAGAAGCCTTTGGTGCCTTGTCAGCAGCCACTCTTTCGGACGTGGCAGGCTGTGAAAAGACCTGTAGGTGTTGCAGGCGGACCTGAACGGTGAATCTGATGGCCTGGGAACACGATTGAACTTGACCATGGGCCGACGTTGGCTAGGCTATGTGCACTTTCGGCCCTATGGCGGAAGTTGCAGGTTGAGCCGCTGCCGTGCAGTGGAGATAGGATTTTGTTTACGTCGGTTTTGTTTGGTTTATTTTGGTGGATTGGCATGTCGGTTCGTATCGCGTATCCCCGATAGCTCAATGGCAGAGCGAGCGGCTGTTAACCGCTAGGTTGTAGGTTCGAGTCCTACTCGGGGAGCTTTCAAGGCCTGTGTCCAAAGGACGCGGGCCTGTTTGTTTACTGGGAGGGTTCGAAATCGGGGCCATTGGGGGCGTCCGGGCCGGGGTCCGGCGCTCTCGGTTTCGGGATCGACGCATGGGTGCCGAGCGGAACCCCGGATGTGTGGAGCCACTGGGGGTTGGACTCTCGCGCTCTCTCACTCTCGGTTAACGACATGGCGTGCAAGGGGTGCTCTTGTGTGCAGTTTCGAGAATTTGCGGCCCTTCGATCCTTGCTTAGTGCGTTCAGTCGCGAAGGCGAATCTCAAAGTGGGACGGCTGCAGCATGGTTGCCCTCACCCCCTAGCGGGCAAATTCGGCATGGCTTCGAGTAGGTCTTCAGCCGCCAGCGTCGTGCCGCAGCGATCAATCCTTGATCACCACGGCCGACTGCCCACAGGTGAGACCTCCCAAGATGTGCGCAATGACGATGTCTTTCCATGACGCCGTGCGACCGACCGCTTTGACGGGCATGACGACGAATCGGCGCCTCAGCGAGATCGCCAGCATCCTGGCTCGCATCATGCTGCATCTTCACGCGCAAGTCCTGCGACATCCCGCCCTCAACTGCAGATATAGAAGATGCAAGCCCTGTTGGTGAGCAGACCTTCGGGGCTGGAGGCAACCAACATGGCCAGACGCAACGCACGGAATGCGGGTCAGCGGTCTCATGCGCCAAAGTCGGCACGCACGCGGGAAAGACGCCAAGACATCGTCGATCTGCTCGGCGATGGGCTCGCGCGGGTCATCGAGCGGAGCAGCCTGCAGCCCACTGAGCTGTGCGACAGCCCGGCGCTCTCAGATTCCTCCGTCACGCGAGTGGAAATGCCAGGACATGCAGGCCTCAGTGTGATCGAAGGCGTGGGGTCGGCGAGCGAGACATGTCAGTCAGGAGGAGCGTGATGCGGAACGTGAAATCACGTGTGCACAAGGATCTGGCTGCACTCGAAGCGATGGGCACGCGGGAGCTTCGAGAGCGGTACGAGCAGGTCTTTGGCGAGGCGGCTCGTTCGAGCAACCGGCGATGGCTTCAGCGCCGGATTGCGTGGCGGATCCAGGTGCTCGCTGAGGGCGACCTCGCGGCTCGTACGGTTGAACGCACGCGCGCCAAGGCGGCGACGATGGCCCGTGACGCAGACCTGCGGGTCCGGCTGCCTTCGTCCCCGGACGACGCGGGCGGGGCCCTGCGCACGGTGGTGGGGACGGTGTCGCCGGGTCGGGACGAGCGGGTGCCCCCGCCCGGGGCCGTGCTGGTGCGGGTCTTCAAGGGCCGGGAGCACCGGGTCACCGTCCGGGCGACTGGCTTCGAGTACCGCGGCGACCTGTACCGCTCGCTGAGCGCCGTCGCCCACGCGATCAGCGGCTCGCACTGGAACGGGTTCCACTTCTTCGGGCTCAGCAAGCCTCAGATGAACCGGGGCGCCGGGAAGGAGCCGGCATGACGCGCTCGCGCGATCGGCAGAGCCAGGCGGAGCCGCCCAAGACGATCCGGTGCGCGATCTACACCCGCAAGAGCACCGAGGACGGGCTCGAGCAGGAGTTCAACTCGCTCGATGCCCAGCGTGAGTCGGGCGAAGTGTTTATCGCGAGCCAGAAGTCAGCCGGGTGGGTGTGCAGCGCCGAGCGGTACGACGATGGCGGCTTCAGTGGCGGCACCGCTGAGCGCCCGGCGCTGCAGCGGCTGCTCGATGACATCAAGGCCGGGCTGGTCGATTGCGTGGTGGTCTACAAGGTGGACCGGCTCAGCCGTTCGCTGCTCGACTTCGCGAGGATGATGGAGACGTTTGAGCGGCACGGGGTGTCGTTTGTGAGCGTCACCCAACAGTTCAACACGGCCCACTCGATGGGTCGGCTGACGCTCAACATCCTGCTGTCATTTGCCCAGTTTGAGCGGGAGATCATCTCCGAGCGCACGCGTGACAAGATCGCGGCAGCCCGCAAGAAGGGCAAGTGGGCCGGCGGTCGACCGGTGCTGGGTTACGATCTTGAACCGGGGCCTGGCGGGTCGAAACTCAAGGTCAACCATCGTGAGGCCGAGCGGGTCCGGGCGATCTACGAGTTGTACCTTGCAGAACAGTCCCTGCTGCGTACATCGGCGAAACTCAACGACCGGGGCTGGACGACGAAGCGCTGGGTGGCCAAGAACGGCCAGCACCAGGGCGGGCGTCGGTTTGACAAGGCGGTGCTGCACAAGATGCTGACGAATCCGGTCTACATTGGACGGGTCCGGCACCACGACGAACTCTATGACGGCGAGCACGAGGCGATCCTCGACGAAGATGTGTTTCGAGCCGTGGGTGAGCTCCTGTCCACACGGCGAGCGCGGGATGGCCGCTCGCCGTGCAACAAGCACGGGGCGTTGCTCAAGGGCCTGGTGCGCTGCCGGGCGTGCCAATGCGCCATGGGGCACCACTTTGCCAGCTGTAAGCTGAGCGGTGGGGGGACCAAGCGGTACCAATACTATGTCTGCAGCCGGGCGCAGAAAGAAGGCTGGGCTGTCTGTCCGGGTCCGTCTCTGCCTGCCGCGGAACTCGAGTCGTTTGTCATCAATGAACTACGGGCGATCGGGCGAGACGACGGCTTAGTGGCCGATGCGATGGCAGCGGCGCAGCGTCGACTGCGCGAGCGGCTGGACGTGTTCCAAGGCGATCGGGCGGGCTTGGCTGCAGAGGTCGAAGAGGCCCGGCGAGAGCTCCGCGATCTGGTCGCGGACGGCCGCGACCGCAACGGCAGCGCTTCGCTTGCCGCCGACCTGCGTGAACGCATCCGCGACCTTGATGCGCGGGGGCGGAAGCTGGACGCTCGCCTGACGTCGATGCGGGAGCGCGCCATCGATGAGGATGAACTGGCCGGGGCGCTCGAGTCGTTCGATCCGCTGTGGGAGCAGCTCAACGCGGCCGAGCGTGAGCGGCTGGTGCGTCTGCTCGTCAAGTGTGTGGAGTGGGACGCCGTGACCGAGACGGTCACGGTGACGTTCAATGCGGACAGCGGGGTATGGGAGGAGGATGTGTGTCTGATCTGACGGTATCGAGGCGTGTGTCATTCACCACGGCGGGGCGGGGACGGCGCCTGATGAAGCCCGCGGCCGCACCCCCGCCGACAGCCCCAGCGCCGCTTCCACGGGTCACGCGGCTCATGGCGCTGGCGATCAAGATCGACGGGTTGATTGCATCGGGGGCGATGACGGATCAGGCGGAGGTAGCCCGGGCGGGGTGCATCACACGGGCGCGGGCGACCCAGATCATGAATCTGCTCCATCTGGCTCCGGACATCCAGGAAGCGATCCTTGATATGCCGCCGGTGAGCGAGGGGCGTGACCCTGTAGCCGAACGCGACCTGAGGCCGATCGCGGCCGAGACTGAGTGGGGGAGGCAGCGGGAGATGTGGAGAGCGATGCGTTCGAGCAATGGCCAACGGCCTGGAGCGACGAGAGAGAGCGGTTGCACCTGAGACGGGGGAGGTTTGGCTCTACGATCGTGCTGCGGTCTCGCTCGGGAGCAGCACGATGAGCATCGAAACGAACCCTCGATTGTGGCAGGACCCTGTGTGGTCTGCGTTGGCCCGGGCGGATCAAGCGCTCGTGAGTCAGCCTTGGATTCTCTTCGAGAAGGTGCCGTCATGGGATAAGGGGCTCAATATCGACGAGATCAACGCGCTGTGTCGAGAAGCAGGCTTCGGGAACAAGCCGGTCTTTGAGGTGCGCATCGAGAAGGAGTTTGAGCGACCCGCGCGTCGAGTGCTCGTCGTCCATCATTATCTTGCCCCGATCTCCGTGGAAGTCGTGACGTGGCCTCAGTGGATAATTCAGCCGAGTCAGGCT
This sequence comes from Phycisphaeraceae bacterium, assembly GCA_019636795.1. Lineage (NCBI taxonomy): Bacteria > Pseudomonadati > Planctomycetota > Phycisphaerae > Phycisphaerales > Phycisphaeraceae > Phycisphaeraceae bacterium. Next base: position 5,121 of record JAHBWW010000007.1, on the reverse strand, counting down.
CCGGTTGATCAGATCCGGGAGTATTTGGCGAGCTGGCTCAACGAACGAGCACGCGTGGTGCTACGGACCAGTCGCAAGAAGCCAGCCATCGAACATGCATCGATTGGTTTGCCCGAAGGCACGAAGTGGTCTGACCTGACGATTCGCTTTCTCAGCGAGACAGACATCAAGGTTGAGACGAAAGGGTACGTGCGTGAGTGGAATGCAAGGAGTCTCGGGATGACTGATGCACGCACCGATCGACCGCTGAAGCAGTGGGAGTTGCTTCAGACGCTGGCGAAGGGTGATGGGGTCTACTCGTGGTCCACATTGACCGCACGAGGGCGATGGGACAAGCAACGGAGCGAGCTCGCGATATCACTGCGTCGCAACTTTGGGCTCGAAGGCGATCCGATCGTCGCGATTCGCGGGTCGTGGCGATGCGCGTTCAAACTGGTGCCGTGCTCTGACTGGTGCCGCTGAACTTTCGATTCGCAAGTCCAATATTCAGCCATATTTTTTTCTGCTCTAAGTGCTTGGGGCCGCCGCGTTTGGGACTGCGTGTGGTGCCGTGCACGCCTGAAAAACTGAGTTCTCTCAGGTACTGGGAGCAGGGCCGCTTTGCTCCTGGTCTCGCTCCCGCACGCAGCCAAAACCGTGCAAGCCCTGCGCTGCTGCCGGTGCACCTTGGCCCCCGGGCCATTGGTGGTGCAATGGGTTCAGTTTCAATGACGGCGGACGATCATGGCGCGTTTCTCGCGGGCGAGTATGTGCATCAGCGTGTGCGGTTCCAGGTGAGCAGGCTGGCACGCAAGTTCAATCTGGATGAGTCGGCGAAAGACGATGCAGCGCAGGATTTGCACTGCGGACTCTGCCGCGCCATGGGAAAGTTCAATCCCGAGTTGGCATCAGCAGAGACATTTGCCAGTCGTGTTGTTGAACTTGAGGCGCGGCATATCGCGCGACGGCTGCGAAGGTCGCGACACCATCACTCACTTGTTGACGATGCTGATGTCGTGGAGCGAGCCACTCAGGTCGCAGATGCAGTCGCCACGCGACTTGATCTCGATGAAGCACTGAGCGTGCTGCCCCTCGATCTGAGACGTGTGGCGGAGCGACTCAAGCACCAGTCTGTGGCTGAGTTGGCTGTCAATCTCAAGATCCATCGATCCACTGTGTATCGCAAGATCGCCCAGATTCGTCACATTCTGCTCGAATCCGGCCTTGACGACGCGCTGTAGGTGCGACAGAACAACCTGCGGATGCAGATATAGAGCGTGTCCGGCGGCCGTGACGTGGTGCGACAGGAGAATGACAGCATGGTCCGTTCAAGGCTCAAGTTCGAGTTCGATCAGAATGTCGAAACGCGAGACATCGAGGATCTGGTTGCGGTCGCGACGACGGCGGTGGAGGGGTTGTGTGGCCGCACCGCGATGAGGATCGATCCATCGATTCATATCGCCACGGGGCGCCGCAGCATCGAGATCGATGATCGCACGGATGTCGGCAGGTGTCTGGCTCGGGTCCTGACGCGACTGGCCGAGCGGGGCATCGGTCCGAGTGACTTCCATGTCCACCGCGTGACGGCCAACAATGAGTACGAGAACGGCGAGGTTTGAATGTTGGCAGACGCACAATGCCATCACGCCAGCCGCATCGATCGCTTCTCACTGCTCGAGTTGCTGCTGCCCAACTGCGAGCCGGATCGCGTGGCGCTGCTCTACCCGATGCGCGAAGGCGAACTGTCTCCTGGATGGGTGATGTCGCGGGCGGATGCCGAGCGTGCGATCGACGCCTACCGGCGCGGCACGCTGGCCGATGAGTCCTTCGAGTCGAAGAACAAGGGCGGGAAACCGTATCGGATTCATGGTGCTGTGCGGCTGGGACTGGTGCCACACCGCGAAGGCCGCGTGCAGGTCTTCTGCGTGGACCTCGACGATCACACTGGCGACGGCGGCACCGTGCCGCTGGCGGACTCTGTGGCTCGCTTTCTCGCAGCCGAGCCGATCGTCTTCACCTCCAAGGGCGGCAAAGGACTGCACTGCTTCTTCCGCCTTGCCCAGCCGATGGACGCCGATGCGTTTGTTGCCTGGTCGAAGGCCTGGGGCTTCAATCGGCACGGCGAGCCGGAGGTGTTTCCGAAGACGGTCAAGAACACGCAGGCGTGGCTTCCGAACGAGCCAAACGAGCATGGGGGCGACGCCTATGTGAGTGGTTCGTGTGAGTCCTGCGTCGTGAAGTCGCTGCCCGAGGCTCCGACAACCAGGCTCACCACGACAACGCTCAACTTCCTGCGCGGCTTCGTCCGCGCGCCGGGGCGCAACGAGGCCCTCAACAAGGCGGCATTCGCACTCGCGTCCAAAGGCGTAACTCGTGACGAGGCGTGGCGACTGTGCTCGCTCGGCGCACGACTGTGCGGTCTGCTCCACGAAGAGCCGGAGCCGACGCGGACCACGTTTGGGAGCGGATTCGATGCTGGGGCGTCGGTGGGCACCCAGTCTGAACCGTTAAACACCGACGACCATTCGGACGACCTGCTCATACCTCTCGGCCAGCACGATCCCGCTACGGGACGGTTGGTGTTGTCGCCGCGGCGCACGCTTCCGACCGCCGAGGCGTATGTGCGTGAGTTCAACCAGCACGCTGGTGGATGCACGCTTCACGGCTACGCTGGCCTGCTCATGGAGTGGCGCGACAATCGCTACTGCCAGGTCGAAGAGGAATGGCTCAAGCAACGGCTCCAGCCGTGGCTGCACAGGGCGCTGCGGTACGTGGTCAACAAGAGCACCGGCGAGCTGGAGTTGGTGGACTTCGAGTCCAACCCGACCACCGTCAAGCAGGCGCTCGACACCATCCGCGCCTTCGTTCACCTCCCCGCTTCGACGGTGTCTCCATCATGGCTCGGCGGCGGCAAGGACCGTCCGCCCGCGCTCGAACTGCTGCCCTGCAAGTCGCTGAACCTGCATATCCCGACAGGGCGCGTGCTGGCCCCGACGCCCGCGCTGTTCACCATCAACGCGCTCGATTTCGACTACGACCCCGACCCCGAGCCGCCCGAGCGGTGGATCAAGTTCCTCGAGCAGCTGTTCGGCGACGATCTCGAATCGGTGTCCCTCCTCCAGGAGTGGATGGGCTACTGCCTCACGGGCGACACGAGCCAGCAGAAAATGCTGCTGCTGGTCGGGCCCAGGCGGTCAGGCAAGGGGACGATCGGACGCATCATCACCCGCCTGGTCGGCGCGGGCAACGTCGTTGGGCCCACCACGAGCAGCCTCGCTGGCAACTTCGGCCTCCAGCCCCTGATCGAAAAGTCATTGGCCATTGTCAGCGATGCTCGCTTTGGCGGCGACAACGTCGGTACGGTGGTCGAGCGCCTCCTGTGCATCTCAGGCGAGGACACGTTGACCGTCGACCGCAAGTTCCTGGGCTCGGTGAGCATGAAACTGCCCACGCGGTTCATGTTTCTGACGAACGAACTGCCTCGCCTCAATGACGCTAGCACGGCGCTCGCCGGTCGCTTCCTCGTGCTCCGGCTCAGCACGAGTTTCTATGGCCACGAAGACGTCACGCTCACCGACCAACTGCTCGCGGAGTTGCCGGGCATCCTCCAATGGGCCATCGACGGGTGGAAGCGACTGCGGGCGCGCGGTCGGTTTGTGCAGCCAAAGAGCGGCGAGGACGCCATCCGTGACCTGGAGGATTTGGCCTCCCCCGTCGGTGCTTTCATTCGTGACTGCTGCGTCGTCGGCGTGGGGCACCGGGCATGGATCGACGATCTTTACCAAGCATGGAAGGGGTGGTGCGAACAGGATGGCCGTAACGCCGTGAGCACCAAGCAAGCATTCGGGCGTGATCTCATGGCCGCCGCCCCCGGCGTGGCACGCCGTCGTGGCACGGGGCAGCAAGCATTTTACGAGGGGATCGGGCTCGCCGGAGGTGCCCGATGAACCACGCTACTGCACCGCACTGTCACGAACTGTCGCGACAGTCCCCATCGTACCACAAGTCATTCCGCGTGCGCGTGTGCGCGCGTGCGCGCGCGCCCGCGTGCATAGGTGACAATTGCAACTGTCGCGACAGTGCGCGACAGTGCGCAGCGGTCACCCGCCTGTTCGACTCCCCGCGACCGGGGGGGATCGAAAGTTCTGCCGATGTGCAGGTGACCGACGCGATGGCTGTGCGCGAGTTTTCCCGGGTTTTGCAATGCCCCCCGGGGGGGGGCGTGGCCGTGGGCTGGGGGGTGGTGGTTCAGATGGAAACAAACGCCCGCGACGGCGTGGGGCTCGCTTGGCGTGCGCCCTGGGGCTTCGTCGCTGGCTGGAGGCCTCACGCCCGTGGGCCCGACGGGCCAATGGCAATGACGGATCGTGCGGCGTTGGGCGCTGCTTGATTTCACACTTGAGCGAAAGGATTTCGACATGACCATCAAGGATCGAGTTCGTGAATTGCGGCGCGTTCGCGCGGGCGATCTGAAGGCGCACCCGCGCAACTGGCGCACGCACCCAAAGGCCCAACGAGACGTCCTGCGTGGCGTGCTCGAGGAGATCGGGTACGCTGACGCCTTGCTCTGCCGCGAGCATGACGATGGCACGCTCGAACTCATCGACGGCCACCTGCGCGCCGAGACGACGCCTGATGAACTGGTGCCCGTGCTCGTGCTCGATGTCAGCGCGACCGAGGCGGAGCAACTGCTCGTCACGCTCGATCCGCTGGCGGCGATGGCGACGACCGATGCCAATCGACTTGGCGCGATTCTCGAAGATCTCGTGTTCACTTCGGACGATGTGACGGCGATGCTCGCAGAGCTCGGCCGCGCCCACGGCCTGCTGCTCGGCGACGGCGAGATCGACGCGCCGGTGCCGGCCATGCCCGATGCGGCCATCACGCAACCGGGCGATCTGTGGACCCTCGGCGAGCATCGGCTGCTGTGCGGCGACAGCGGCAGCGAGACTGACCTCGATCGCCTGCTCGATGGCGCGGTGATCCACCTGGTCAACACCGATCCGCCGTACAACGTCAAGGTCGAGCCGCGGAGCAACAACGCGATCGCGGCGGGCCTGTCGTCGTTCACCGCGGCGCAGCGCAAGGACACCAGCGCGTGCGACCAGCAGTCGGCGGACCTGCACCGCTCGCCGGAGAAGT